>DOVJ01000200.1 GCA_003520145.1 Eubacterium sp. | reverse complement strand
GTACCTGTTGTCAATAGCTGAAAAAGGTGTAGATAATTGTATGCATCTTACTAATTTTGTTGTTGTAACTCGTGATGCTCCGAATAATCCAGATGTAGCCAAATTGTATCTTGATTTTTCGGCACATCAAGCGAGTTATTATAGTAAGAAAGCTGTTGATAGAGCAACATATAGGTTCAAGATATATGAGAGGGATTTATGATTGAGATAAAGAATTATACAAAGAAAATCAGAGGAAAAGTCATACTTGATGATGTCAATCTTACTTTTGAAGAAGGCCACATATATGGCTTGAAGGGTGTTAATGGCTCTGGTAAGACCATGCTTATGAGAGCTGTTGCGGGATTGATGTATTCTATGACGGGGCAGGTTGTTATAGATGGCAAGGTTCTTGGTAAGGATATGGATTTTCCGCCTAGTATCGGTCTTCTCCTGGAAAACCCTGCTTTTTTGGGCAATATGACAGGTTTTGAAAATCTTAAGTTCCTCGCATCCCTGAAGGGTAATATAAGTGATAAAGAGATTAAGGACATTATCGCGAAGGTTGGGCTTGACCCTGAGGATAAGAGAAAGTATTCCAAGTATTCTCTTGGTATGAAGCAGAGACTTGGAATAGCACAGGCACTTGTGGGTAGCCCTAAGATCATTATACTGGATGAGCCTTTTAACGCGCTTGATGAAGATGGTATAGAATTGATCAGTCCTTTGATAAAGGAAACTGCTAAGAATGGCAGTACTGTAATCATGGCGTGTCATGACAGCGAGCAGTTAACTGCTTTGGCAGAGAAAATTATAGTTATATATGAAGGCAAGATCAAGGAAAAGTAATAACGAGGTGGTATAGTGAAGAAAAGATTATTATATATAATTCCTGTAGTTTGCCTTTTTATAGTGTGGCTTGCGTTCTTTATCGATGTGAATAAAAGGTTTCCTGACAGGAAGACAAAGTGTGCTGGCGTGGGTGAAAGTGTAGAATATGACGGTATGAAGTTTTCTCCGATTAAGGCAACTGTGTATGACGAAGAAGGTATAAAGAAAGCATATCCACAGTATCAGGTCTTTAAGTTTGGTGACAAAAAGCTTTACTATATAGCTTATGAGTATGAAGTGAAGAATGCCAGTGGATCAAGACAGTATTATTACACAGTTCTTGGTGCAGGAGTAGATCGCAAGAAGGTCTTTGTTAATGGACTTGCACCCGCTTCTTCGGAGTACTTTCAGTTATCTTTGGCACCAGGCAAGACAGAGAAAGCTGTGTCTGTATTGACTACTGCGGTTAAACCGTCAAGTGAAGCTAGTATAGTTATATCTTTTTATCCTGAAGAGATAAGTATGGATTTTTCGGATTGCTTTGAGTGGGCAAAGGAGTAATAGATGTTAAGATTTGAATTGAAAAGAGGATTTAGGTCTATAGGATTTAGAATTGCAATGATAATCATGATTGCAGTTGCGATAGCACAGGCGTATACGGAAGCACTGCCGATTGCAAGAAATCCGCTTGAAAGGTGTGATGGAAGTAAGAATATGCCGGGACCTCCGCATGTTCTTAATACATGGATAGGTATGTATTCGAGGTATGAAAGACCTCTTCTTATAGTTCTTTTGATTCTTGTTACTATGGCTTATGGTCTTAGCTATGCGAAGGATCTTAATTCAGGTTATGTGAAGAATATACTTATCTGTAAATCACGTAAGGATTATCTTAATGCGAAGTTTGTGAGTGTTTTCTTGACTGCAGGTGTGGTAGGCGTTACGCCTTATATTGCGAATTTTTTGATAGTTTCATGTATGAATCCGTTACATAAGCCGTATCTGGGGCTAGCTACGGAATCGTATTATGGCAAGGCTTTTAGCTGGCTATACTTTCATCATCCCGCACTTTATGTGATGATGTATATGTTGATTACATTCTTGTATTCTGGAGCTTTTGCCACGATAGCACTTGCCTTCACGCATATAGTGAGAAATGCTTTTCTTCTTGGTCTCACACCTTTTTTGATGGGATACTTTGTGTTGAAGTATGCATCTTATCTGGTTGGAACGAGACTTGCGCCTAATATTCTGATGAGAATGGGAACGACTGCTGATCGGGTGAATGTTTGGGTTTTCGCTTTTGAGTGGCTCGTTGTAACGATTTTGTCATACTTGATTTACTTTAACCGAGGTAAGTCTATGGATGTTTTGTAGCATTTTTACGAGTAAATGCGAATAATTTATAAAAAAACCTAGTAAAATCCTACTTTTTATGATAATATATATAGTAGGGTCTTTACTAGGATTTTTTATCTCAGTCGGAGACTTGATGTGAGGTTTGTATGATTCGGGTTAATAGACTCAATGGTAAAGAATTGATAATTAACTGTGACATGATAGAGACTATAGAGGCTACGCCGGATACGGTGATAACTTTGGTCAATGGTCACAAGTATGTGGTTGTACAGGATGTTGAGGAAATCAGAGACTCTGTTATAGCCTATAAAAGGAAATTATATACGGAAGGAAAGACGGATATTTAATCCCAGGTGACGCAATTGGATATAGCTACACTTATTGGTATATTGGTGGGTTTTGTCCTCATGATCTTTGGTATGGTTTTCGATTCCAAGACAGGACTTAACTTCTCCGCAGTAGGAAACTTCATAGATATTCCTTCTCTTTTGATTACGTTTGGTGGTGCCTTCACAAGTATCCTTACCATGCGTAATGTTAAGGATTATGTGGCAGGTCTTAAGTCTATAAGTAAGGCTTTTAAGGTTGCCAAGTATGAAGAGTCTGCTACTATTAAGCAGATCATAGATCTGTCGAATGTGGCGCGTAAGGAAGGTTTGCTTGCACTTGAAGAGGCAGCGGGCGGTATCGAAGATGAATTCATGAAGAAGGGTCTTCTTCTCATAGTCGATGGTACTGAGCCTGACCTTGTAAGAGGCATACTTGAGACTGATCTTGTGTGTATCGAGGCAAGACATAAGAAGCAGATACACTTCTGGGAGGATCTTGCGAGTATGGGTCCTGCCTGGGGTATGATCGGTACTCTTATCGGTCTTGTTAACATGCTTAAGAATATGAACGACCCATCATCCATCGGTCCTTCGATGGCGGTCGCTCTTATCACAACATTTTACGGTTCGCTTCTTGCGAACTGGATAGCAACTCCGGTTTCGGCTAAGCTTTCGAATAATAACGACGCCGAGATCTCTATGAAGTCGGTTATGCTTGAAGGTCTTCTGTCTATACAAGCAGGTGAGAACCCACGAGTTATCGAAGAGAAGCTTAAGTCGTTCATGGCTCCTGCTGACCGTAAGGCTATAAGCAGTGATGGAGGTGAAGAGTAGTGGCTTTTAAAAAACAGGAAGAACCTCCAAAAGGATCTCCCGCGTGGATGGCTACCTTCAGTGATCTTATGAACCTTCTGCTTTGCTTCTTCGTGTTGCTCTTTTCGATGTCGAGTGTCGATCAGCAGAAGTTCCAGGAGATAGCTGCATCTCTTGCATCGAGCTTCAGTATATTTGATGCGGGTTCTACTTCACTTGGTGAAGGTATACTCATATCGAGTGGCGTTGCACAACTTAACGAGCTTGCTGAGTATTATGAGAATATGGGGCTTAATACTGAGGGTACAAGCGAAGAGCTTAACGATGCGAAGTCTGAGATAGAAAAAGAGATGATAGCTCAGTCTGAGCGTATGGCGGATAACATATCTGAGCTTCTTACAGGACAGACTGGAACTATCAAGGTTGAGGTGGTTGCATCTAAGCAGTATGTAGCTATCAACATGAGAAGCGGTCTTCTCTTTGATAGCGGAAGCGCTGACCTAAGAAGTGAAGCAAGCGAGATACTTGATGCTGTAGGACAGGTTCTTGGCAATTATCCTGGTTATACTATTCAGATCATAGGACATACAGATAATCTTCCGACCGATTCGGATAAGTACCCTGATAATAATGTTCTTTCGTACTATAGAGCTTATTCTGTATATAAGCACTTCAGAGATGCGCTTAACATGGATGTGAGTCACTTCGTGACTATAGCAAGAGGTGATCAGGCACCGGTTGCATCTAACAGTACTGAAGAAGGAAGAACACAGAACAGACGTGTAGAGATACGTATCTACAACGAGTTAAGCGGAATGTAAGAGGTATATATGAAAAAAGGTATATTTACTATCGGAATATTGGCGCTTTGCGTTATCAATCTTGTTCTCAATATAGTGATAGTGTTCACTATGCTTCCTAGTATCAAGAATACTGATAAGCTTGTTACTAAGATCACGAATCTTGTGGATCTGGATACTAAGACTTCTGCGGATAAGAACGGCGTAGTGGACCTCGATAAACTCGAGGGCGTTGATGTTGAGACGACAGTTACTTTGACTAATGTGTCTACTTCAAGTAAGTTTAGTTATGCCAAGGTTACTGTTTATGTGTCACTCAATACTACTGTTAAGGATTATAAGCAGAAGAAGACTACTTTTGAGGATAAGAAGCAGATAACTATAAGTATAATAGACGGTGTCATATCCAAGTATACTGCTGAGAATGTACTCGACAACAAGGATAAGATCAGAGAAGAAATCCTTGCACAGTTGAAGACTACATATGGTGATGCTCTCATCTATGATGTATCATTCTCTCAGTTTAATATTCAAAGATAAGAAGAAGGAGTAAGCTATGGGAGAGGTACTTTCACAAGATGAGATTGATAATCTCCTTAAGGCTTTAAGTTCGGGCGAATTAGATGCAGAGGAGATGAAGAATGAACCTGAGAAGGTGGTGAAGAACTATGATTTTGCCAGACCTTCGAAGTTCTCCAAAGAGCATCTTCGTACTATGGAGATTATATTTGAACACTACGGACGACTCATATCCACTAATCTTCCGGCATATCTTAGAAAGCCTGTAAGTGTGGATGTCATCAACTCCGAAGCGGTCATATATCAGGAATTCTCCAATGCTCTGTCAAATCCGGTGCTTCTTGGCGTGGTTAATCTGTCGCCCCTTAAGGGCAATATAATCATGGAGCTTGCGCCGAATATAGGTTTTAGTATAATAGACAGACTGCTGGGAGGTGCCGGGCTCGGCCTTGACAAATCCAGAGATTTTTCTGAGATTGAGCTCTCTATCATCGAGAGAATCATGGTCATATTGGTGAATCTGCTGCGTGAGCCGTGGCTTAGCGTTATAGACTTTGCGCCTCGTCTTGAGAGGATCGAGACGAATTCGCAGTTTTCACAGATAATCGCGCCGAATGAGATGGTGGCTATCATCACTATCAATATCAAAATAGGTGAAGTAGAAGGCCTTATGAATGTGTGTCTGCCTTACATCACCTTGAAGCCTATCATGGATAAGCTGAATACGAAATACTGGTTCTCTACTATGCGTGAGCGTGATGAGAACACTTATACCGACACGATCGAAAGTCTTATTGCCAAGTCTGAGATACCTATTAAGGCGGTACTTGGAAAGAGTATAATCTCAGTTGGTGACTTTAACAATATCGCTGTTGGTGATATAATAAAACTAGACAGTATGCTTGACAGTGAACTGGATGTATATGTCGGTAATATCAAGAAGTTTACAGCCCTGCCTGGCACTTCTAACGACAAATACGCAGTTCGACTGACATCGATTGTCAGGGAGGAGTAAACTATGGACGGAATGCTTTCACAAGATGAGATCAACGCATTGTTAAGTGGTATGTCTCTTAGTGATTCCAAAGATAATACCGATGCGGCATCTTCATCCAGCGAGGCCGTGCATGAGCCAGCAGAGAAGCTTACAGACGCGGAGATAGATGCTCTTGGCGAAATCGCCAATATAAGCATGGGAACTGCTGCTACGACGCTAAGTTCACTGCTTAATCAGAAGGTAGTTATAACTACACCGCATGTTTCTTATGCTACATGGGAAGATGTATCAAGCAAGTATGTAAAACCTTGTGTTCTTCTTAGGATATCATATGTAGAAGGTCTTACCGGAGACAATGTTCTCATCCTAAAAGAGGACGATGTTAAGATAATCACTAATCTCATGATGGGTGGACCAGGAGAGATAACGGATGAGCCTCTTGGAGAACTGCACTTAAGTGCTATCGGTGAAGCTATGAATCAGATGATGGG
>DOVJ01000112.1 GCA_003520145.1 Eubacterium sp. | reverse complement strand
CAAGTCTCTCAACCGACAGCTTATTTAGAATACCACTTTTCAAAAAGAATGTCAATACCTTTTTTTGAAATTTCTAGTGTTTTTTCTTTCTTCTCACCAACAGTAGTATAAATCCTATCAAAGACACGGAACCAACAGCTATTCCAGGTATAATGTACTTATTACCAGTACTATTATCACTCTTTACATCATCACTTTCCGCCTCAATAGCTTCCACATCTGAAGAATCTATCGTTTCACCCATCTTTGCTTCTTTTGAATGATCGATATTTGAAGTAGTGGAGGATATAGAAGAACTATTAGAAACAGTACTTTCCGAATCTGCTCTTGATGACTCTTTAGTCTCGTTGGTTGCAAGCGCATCATCATAAGCCTTCTTAGCACTTTCATATTCAAGTGCGGCAGTTTCTTTTGCCTTCTCAAGACTTGCAAGCATTTGCTTTAACTCTGATAATTCACTTCTTATCTCGGTTATTCGAAGACTTGCGGATTCTTTTTGCTGTTTCACTTCATTGTAAGCATTTTCAAAAGCATCTCTATCATTCTTTGCCACCTCCAAGGTTGATGATGCCGCATCAAGCGATGGCTTAAGACGGTTCATCTCGTTCGTGACCATGTTATAGTAGTTCATAAACTTTGACTCATATTCATCAACAGTATAATTGATTTCATCCGAAGAATCATATAAGAATGTCTGACCGCAAGCAAGACCACTGCTACTGTAGGCACAAGCAAAGCCAGTAACTTTATATGAAGGCTCTATGATATTAAGGTAATGCCCCACCTGAACATAAGTGTAACTACCGGTAAGATATGTCGCTTTTTCCTCAGTATACCAGCCATCAAAAGGATCAGAATAGCCCCACGCAAGATTCTCACCTACTCCAAAGTACACAGAATGCCTGTACTCTTTCCTGCCATAATTAAGTCCAGCCTGAGCGCATGCCATCATAGAGTCCGTGATCATAAGCTCTGAAAGTCCCTCCTTAGCCCTCAAGTCATTGCACTCTCTTAAGAACTTAAAAGTAAGCTTCATATTATCAAGATTCGTTGCATCTTCCGGCGCGCCAACTTCATTGTAACCACCAGCATGATCAAGATAACCCGCACAATAATCAGAACCCATGTATTCAAAGAAACCATAGCTTCCCCTATTATACTCAGCGCAAGCTGCATCGTAGGCTGACTTCACCGAATTATACTGATTCTCAGCATTAGCCACCTTCTTAATAGCACTTTGCCAATTCTTATAGGCTTTATCAACAAGCGCTGTATAATCAGCTGCGCTTATTGTTGCAAGTTCACTCTCAAGCGCACTTATTCTTTCCTTCGCAGAATTATAATCGCCATCTGCCTTCTCTTTAACGCTTTTCGCTTCTTCATACGCTGTCCTGACGTTCTCATCGACTGCATATATCCTCACAGCCTGAAGATTAGTGCACAAAAGCACAGCTATAATTGCATATACTAAAATCTTAGTTTTCATATTTCCCCGTCCTCTTATAACCATACCATTTATTAACAAGACTTATATATCCAAGTTTTTTAAGTTCACTATATCTAATCCTATAATTTCCCTTATTATGTCTTCCTGTTATACAGAATCTAACATAGTCCTGCATATAGGCATCTATTTGCTTTAACCCCTGACTAGTTGTAATGACTGGAAAGAACCATCTGCTCCACGAAAAATCATCATCCTCCACCGAATAGAATTTGCGATTCATAGATTTTATCAGAACCTTAGCTCCTTTTTCGTACGAAACACTCTTCTTATCACACCATCGCCTTATGCTTTTGGCTTTTCTTTTTATCTTCCCCTTCAGCTTTTCCTTGGTTGCAAATGACAGATCAACCTCGCCATCAAGAATAGAAAGACCGAGAAAGTCTATTGGTTTTTTCCCAACAATTATGTCTTCTTTCGATACATTTATCTCTAATCCATACTCTCTAAGCCTATCATATAATTCACTCCTGATTTCATTCAGACTCTTCTCATCACGAGTCATTATCAGTATGTCATCGGAATACCTATAGTACAGAATTCCGCGCTTTTCAAACTCACGATCAAGTTTTCTTAAGTAAACATTGGCAAAAAAAGAAGCAACAGGAATTCCCGCCATGGCGCCTCGTTTTTCACAGACCTCACAGCCTCTTGCTGTGTCAAATGCTTTGTCCGCCCTAAGCATTCTCTCACAGAAAGCAAAAAGCCTCTTATCATGCACAAGAACCTCCGATAACTCGCCACAAAGTATATCGACATCTATGGAATTAAAATAATTGCTGATATCAGTTTTTATAGCATATAAACGAGATTCTTTGCTTTTTTCCTTCAAGGTGCCGATCACACTCTTAAAACTTCTATCCCGCCTAAAAGCGAGACACCCGTTGGCAAAGCAATTATCATATACGTGAAGACAATAAGCTATAATCTTTAGAACATTAGAAAAATCATAAGGATATGTATAGACAATCCTCTTTTTAGAAGAATTAAGCTTATTGATCTCACACCTTACAGGAACAGGTATCTCATAGCTTTCGTTAATTATAGAATCAACAATCGCTTCATATCGCCTGTTATCTATATATGCTCTGAGTTCATCTGCCTCTTTACAAGACATATTACCCTGAGCTATCTTATATTCATAAAACTCTGTCCATGTATCATCTAAGCTTATTCTATCTAATAAATCCATAATATAATAATTCAAGTCTCGCACCGCGAGAC
>DOVJ01000168.1 GCA_003520145.1 Eubacterium sp. | reverse complement strand
TTATTTCTTATGTTATTGACATCTATCATGACATCATAATTCTTACCAGGAGTTGTCAGATACTTAATCTTCTCGGATAACGAACCATCAGACATCATTATCTTCAAGAACCTGTATACACTCAAGTCTCCTCTGGCACCTTCAGAATACTTACTATTATCAACTTTATACTTAACAAACAGTATCATACTACGCATCTTGTCAGGTATTATGTATTCTACATGTTCCTTCTTCTCATCCTTGTCATGTATCTCTATATCACCATCTTTTACCGGTTTCAGCTCAAGAGGTTTGACATATGATATGAATTCAACCTCCTCTTTATCATTTTTACAGTACTTTTTATAAGTGTCATCATCTACCACACAGTAATACAAGAGCGCAACTGATCTGTATGGATAAGCAAGCTTATTGTATGTCGATCGTGACATAAGCTTTGTATTAACATAACCTATTGAAAATGCATCGTCACTCTTATACAGACACACATCCCCGCTTTTTCTGACCAACTTGTAACCATGTGGCACAGAAAAGCCATCCTGCGATATCAGATACTTCTCTCCCATATATATGTTAAAGAGAAGATTTGACGGATGCTGCAGCATAGCATCGTTACGATAAGGATTCTCGTTACATATCTCATTGTGATAGAAGTTCTTATAATACTTATTGCAAACCGATGAATATATAGTTGATACATAATAATCCTCACCAAAAGTCTTGTTCATGGTCCTAAGCGGAAGAACATCATTGGCAACTCTTGTCACATCACCGGTTGATTCTATATAATCAACATGATCATCTACATTCTTAAAGCTGACATGTATAGAATTATCTATCTCTAGAAGTTTTTCGTTATAATTGACTACTACACATACCGCTACAGCTATGATCATGAAGGCTGTCTCATATATCTTTTTTCCGTTCTTTCTGTATATATCGATAACAACCAGGGTCACAATAAGATCGATAGCATACAGCGCAAAGGAAGTTCCCTGATAAAACATAAAGCTAAAGACACCGAATATTATACAATTTCTGATCAGTTTCCTGATATCGATACTTTTTTCGGCCAAAGCATTTAAGAATTCTGCTTCAAGCAATATGCCTATTATAACAAAAGGAATCATGGACTTAGATTCCAGATAGAGCTTACCGTTAAGAAGATATGCAAAAACAGGGAATAACCCAAGAACCAGGATCAGATATCCATAAAACCGCATGAACACCTTCTTATGAGTGATCGCATACACCATCGCCACGACCAATACCGCCGTAAGTCCTGGAGAAAATGCGCTGTACATAAGATATTCTCCGTTGAAGGTAGGTACTATAAGTCTGTTAAGCTTTACGACTTGCGGAGATGCACCTCTGTTACCAAGTATCGCCATAAGAGTCGGAATAGTAAGTATACCCGACATGAAGATACCGATACATATATTGAGGGCCGCAAAGAAGATAACCTTAAGCATCCTTCTTTTTTCAAAGTTCATACGTATGCATTCACCGATCGTATATAAACCAACCATAATAAAAGCAGATACACTGAAAAAGTAACTGCAGTATATCATAAGAGCAGCACTTACGATCATAAGAGAACTCTTTCGTCTCTTAATATACGAATCAACACCCTCAAGTGTCAGGAACAAAAAAGGCATATAGCTGACAAACATTATCTGTCTATGCGCCTGATATATAAGCGGTGAACTGCACGCAAATAAGAATGATGCCAAAAAAGCAACATTCGGCGAAAATCTCTTCTCATAACCCTTATGACCATAATATCCCCTAAGCCATCTATAACACAGGATGACTGATACTATAACTCCAAAGATATTGATAAACTGTATATAATTCTCCATACTCACAAAAGGAAGGAGATAAGAAAACAATATGATAGGACTTAAAAATCCATAATATGACAGATTGTAGATATTCTGTCCTGCTCCGATATGCTTAGCAAAATCAGGAAACAGATCATGTGTGTCGTAAAAAAGCTGACGAAAATAAGACGGGATCTCGTAATGCTGCGTCTCCCAATCAATCTTCGAACCAAATTCATACTTAAATCTCGTTAATAAAACAATAACCGAAAGGACGAGAATGCATAGATATATGCAGTTAACCACGTCCTTTTTCAATTCATCCTTTTTAATCATCCCTTATATTACTCCTTATGTCTACTCCTTAGTGTGCGATCAGAACCGCTATACTTCTTGCCGGTATCTTTACAGATTTATCTGGCACTATATCTTCTTCGCAAGTCTTTATGACCACTTCAAAACCACGTTTTGAAGAAATCTTCGGAAGAGCAAGATCATGATCTTCCCAGTGCATGTTGTAAGCGATATATATGAGACCCTCACTCTCACAGTACTCGTTACACAACAAAATACCTGCATGTCTGTTATAATTCTCAAGTTTAGGATACCAGGCACTCTCGCTATGTATAGAGATATCTGGGAATCCGCACGACAGATAATCGCTGCCTCTAAGCTCATTCTTGCTGTGAAGAATAGGATTCTTAATTCTGAACTCTATAAGCTTCCTTACATAATCGATCAATTCAGCATTGGAATTCATATTCTTCCAGTCTATATAGCTTATACTATTATCCTGGCAATATGGATTGTTATTGCCATCTGTTGAATTAAGGAACTCATCTCCGGCCATAATAAGCGGAGTTCCCTGCGAAAGCATAAGAAGAGCCAGTGCATTCTTAACCTGTCTTAATCTAAGCTGGTTGATCTTCTTCTTTCTGCTCTTACCTTCTACGCCGCAATTCCATGAATAATTGTAATCACTTCCGTCGATATTGCGCTCGCCATTGGCTTCGTTGTGCTTTCTCTCATAACAGACCATATCATACATAGTAAGCGTATTGTGGTTAGTTATGTAATTGATGTTACCACCCTTAGAAGGATTGAACTTAAAGTGATATATATAATCGCGAAGCGCATCCGAATCACCCTTAAGAAAGCACCTTGCACTCTTAAGGAAACCATCGTTATAATCAGCAAGTGTCCTGTCTAAGCTTCCATACTTCTTATGAAAATCATCAGCCCAATAATTGCAGAAAAGCTTGGTATGACTAAGAATCGGATCATCAGCCACCTGCCTTGCAATCCCTGCATCCATACAGAGATTAACACCGTCTATGTGATATTCCATAACCCAGAACTTGACGCAATCGTTGATAAAGCTCTGGTTACAACCGGTGTCAAAGTACATCTCAGTATATATCTCGATACCTCTCTTGTGACACTCCTTCACCAGATTCTTAAAAGCAACTGTATAATCATAGGACTTCTTACCAAGAAACGACTTAGAGTATGCATACTTAGGAGCCATATATAATCCCTTAGTATAACCCCAGTAATTAACCTTCTTCTCATCAATCGCAGCATATATATTCACAGTACCGCCCTTAGTGAACTCATCGAATTCATATGATGGCATGAGCATGATAGCGTTAAAACCAAGACTCTCTATATAGTCGAGTTTCTCCATCACACCCTCGAATTCCCCCTTACAGCGAACCTTCGAAGATGGATTCTTTGTAAAGCCTCTTACATGAAGCTTATATATGAGCGTATCGCTAAGAGGCCTTCTTATGGCATGATCACCTTCCCAATCATAATCCTCACAGACTATGCCCGAACGATAAGGCTCATCATCTCTTTCCTCGCCAAATGCTTTGCCATTCGTTATGTATCTGGTATAAGGATCTGTATACTTAACTCCCGAAATATCATACAGATATTCATAACTCTCAAAATCAATACCTGATAAAAGCACACAAAAAACACTGCCCACACGATTATCCTTATCAAGAACTATCTTGTGCTTAGGCAATTCATCCCCATGCTTATATAATTCCAGAGTTATACTTTCATAATCACAGCATATAGCAAAGTTATAACCCTTATCAGTTCTGGTAACACCAAGCAACCTCGCATCACCAGGCATGATCTTCAAGTTTTCCATAACACTTAATCTCCATCCTTTATACACATACACAGTAATTATACCAAAGATTGCACTAAAATAAAAGCATTTTTTGAATATCACATATTTTAGTTGCATTTACCGAGTTTTCCTTGTACAATATCATTTGGAAATAATATCAATATGTACTATATAAGGAGGATTATATGATCAGTGCTAACAACGTCACACTGAGAATTGGCAAGAAAGCCCTCTTCGAAGACGTCAACATTAAGTTTACAGAAGGTAACTGCTATGGCCTCATAGGTGCTAACGGTGCCGGTAAATCAACATTCTTAAAGATACTTTCAGGCAAGCTTGAGCCATCTAAAGGTGATGTAACCATAACACCAGGACAGAGACTCTCTTTCCTTGAACAGGATCACTTTAAGTATGATGACTGTGTAGTTCTCGATACCGTAATTATGGGTAATCAGAGACTTCACGATATAATGCTCGAGAAGGAAGCACTTTACTCTAAGCCAGACTTCTCTGACGAAGATGGTATCAAGGTAAGCGAACTCGAGGAAGAATTCGCCAACATGAACGGTTGGGAGGCAGAATCAGATGCTGCCAGCCTTCTTAACGGACTTGGTATCGAGACAGAGATTCACTCTAAGCTCATGAAGGACTTAACAGGTAGCGAGAAGGTCAAGGTTCTCCTTGCAAAAGCTCTCTTTGGTAACCCTGATATCCTTCTTCTCGATGAGCCTACTAACCACCTCGATCTTAATGCTATCGAGTGGCTTGAAGAATTCCTTATCAACTTCGACAACACTGTCATAGTTGTATCCCATGACAGATACTTCCTCAACAAGGTCTGCACACAGATAGCTGATATCGATTATGCCAAGATTCAGCTCTATGCAGGTAACTACGATTTCTGGTATGAGTCAAGTCAGCTCATCATCAAGCAGCGTAAGGAAGCTAATAAGAAGAAGGAAGAACAGATCAAGGAACTTCAGGAATTCATCCAGAGATTCTCAGCTAATGCTTCCAAGTCTAAGCAGGCCACATCCAGAAAGCGTGCCCTTGAAAAGATCGAGCTCGATGACATCAAGCCATCAAGCCGTAAGTACCCATATATCGACTTCAGACCATCACGTGAGATTGGCAACGAAGTACTTGAGGTCACTAACCTCTCGAAGACTATAGATGGCGTAAAGGTCCTCGACAACGTATCTTTCCTCTTAAGACGTGAGGATAAAGTAGCATTTGTCGGATCTAACGAGATAGCTACCACTACCCTTTTTAAAATCCTTGCAGGTGAATTAGAGCCTGATGAAGGTTCGTACAAGTGGGGTGTAACAACATCCATGTCATACTTCCCTAAGGATAATACTAAGATCTTCGATTGCGACGATAACATCGTAGAATGGCTCATGCCATTCTCTCCTGAGAAGGATGTAACATACGTAAGACAGTTCTTAGGACGTATGCTCTTTGCTGGCGATGACGGCGTTAAGAAGGTACGTGTTCTCTCCGGTGGTGAGAAAGTCCGTGTACTCCTCTCTAAGATGATGATCATGGCATCTAACGTACTTATGATGGATGAGCCAACCAACCACCTCGATATGGAATCCATAACCGCTCTTAACAACGGTCTTATGAAGTTCTCAGGTGTGGTACTCTTTACCTCACACGATCATCAGTTCGTACAGACAACCGCTAACAGAATCATGGAGATTCTTCCAGGCGGAAGCCTCATAGATAAGATCTCGACATATGACGAATATCTCGAGAGCGACGATATGGCTAAGAAGAGACAGGCACTTTCTGTAGCTGTTGAAGAAGAAGACTAACAAATATGCTGTAAAATAATTAATCTTTAAGCCCGGTTGCGCTTTCTATACTCTCGCGCGCATCTATAGCAAAGTCCTCTCGCAAACTCGCATCCTTCGGATGCTCAAACACGTGCTTCGGACTTTGCATTAGCGCACTCGAGTATAACGAAAGCCTGCAAAGGGCTTTTCGATTAATTTTTTTACAGCATTCATATCGGCTACCCATCCTTGCAATCAAAGATTAAATATAACTAATCGTATTTTACAATATTCCCATATTGTAAACCTGATATTTTACCACAACTATTGCAAAATGCATATCCACCAACATCCTCATAAGATATAAAAAACATCTTTTTATCACCTATTTTTAAGCCAAGAGCATCTATATCCGTTACATCCTCACAATCCCACAATACCTCCTTAACCTTACCAGTTTTAGGATCATTACTATCATAGACATCTATAACCAGTTTACAATATCTTTTGCCATTCTCCTCATAAGCATCAAACTTTATATCCTTTATCTGTCCGTCTATAGCTTCCTTATACCTGTTCTTTATATAATCTTTCGGACTAATATATTCATTCTTATCAAAATCATCAGACTCTATATAGTCCTTTATGTGAATATATGAATCAAAACACTCATTAGAAACCATAGATTCATAATCTCCAAACGTATTCGTTAAGAAAGCATATGTTTTACCCATTTCAAGTTCAGGAGCTCCAACATCTGGAATCACATCATATTCATAACCATACTTTTTTAATATTTTCAATTGCTGTTTTTCTTTATAACCGAACAAACATCCATACACCGCCACATTTACATAATTTCCTGGTGCCCCCTTATACACATCCCCAACCTTAACTTTATAAACCGTTTAAAAATCTGGCATAACCTCATGTTTGCGTCCAACTCCATCACATACAATAAAGAATATATCAACCACTTCTCCTGTATATATATTGGCAGCAAGCGGAATCCTCTCTCCAACTGGTATGTAATTAGTATGAATACGTATTGCCACTCCCGAATTTCCATTTGTTTCAGATGTTCCTGTAATCGAAGTACTCACACGTGATGTACAACCTACTAAAGTGACTAAACATAACGAGATTAATAATAACCTTTTTATCATAACAATCAACCTCCTCCTTTTACTATTTATGACATTATCGAATTCAACTTATGTCATTAACTCCCAATGTGTATGAATTCAATTGCTATTTTAGTTGCAACTTTTTAAAATATTATACAATATCCATTATCAATAATCAAGTTAAGTCTAAAAAAATCCCGGTTGCACTACACATATCATGCAACCGAGATTTCCTACTTTTCATCCACCGACAACTTTTCAAGTCCATGAGATATCAGAAGTTCATCGACATCATACATATCATATATCCTGTTATTAATAGCGACTATGAATACCGCATCACGCTTATCCTTAGCATACAGCTCGCTCATACCATAGAGCTTAAGCGCCCTGTTAGTCTCCTCCCAGTTAAAATGTCCTGCCATGCATAACCTCAGTATCAGTTCACGATCCTTCGTATGCTTTTCCATACTCACGATCTTACTTCCATACGATTCTGACACACCTGCACGACAATACACATCCTTAAGCATGATATTCTTCGATTCGATAACATCCTTAAAGTAGTAGTAGAATGCCTTCTTATCACTGATCATATAGTTCTTGTTGTTCTTAAGATACCCTTCTATCTCAGAAGGCGCAAGCTTTCCTATCTCGCCTTCAAGCTCATCCGTAGGCTTATTATGTATACTCATCTGTGTCTTTCCTTCAACTTTTCCAGTTCTTCCAACAACTCTGCCGCCGTATACCTTCCATCCGGATTGAGATTTATACATCTCTCTATGACGTCCCATACATATCCTTTCGCTCTTTTTTTCTTCGGAAAATCACCTGTAAGCATGACATTGAGCATAACACCGACAGCATAGATGTCGGATTTAACACTAGTTGCAGATAAGCCATAGCCTACCTGCTCTGGCGCAGCATAATGCATGGTGCCTAAGCTCGTTGTATCCGAAGACTTCCCGTTGTCATACCATTTGGCAACATTCATAT
>DOVJ01000107.1 GCA_003520145.1 Eubacterium sp. | reverse complement strand
CGATCCTTAGGTATGTTCTTGATGATATCCTTGAATCTAGCTCTCTCAACCGGATCAAGACCAGCAGTCGGCTCATCGAATATTATTATCCTTGGATTGCCAAGAAGTGCCTGAGCTATACCAAGCCTTCTTACCATACCACCAGACAAAGTTTTCACTTTATCGTTGATTCGATCAGAAAGATTAACTTTCTCAAGACACTCTTCTACATCGATTTTAGCTTCATCTTCTTTCATACCCTTTAAGGCAGCAAGATACATAAGAGCATCTCTTACCTTCATATCCTTAAATAGGCCAAAACTCTGCGGTAGATAACCCGATGAGTTAATATACTCTCTATCAGTCACATGAAGTTTCTCATCAAGAACTATATCACCACAATCCTTTTTTAACTTATAGATACCTGTAAGACACCTTATAAGCGTGGTCTTTCCAGCACCGTTAGGTCCAAGAAAACCATATACGCCATTATCTAGTTCTATATCAATCCCCTTCAGGATCTTTTTGCCACCTATCATATACTTTAGTTGTGTAATATTCAGCATATTTATCCAATCCCCTTTCCATATTCCTTAAAGAATCCAAGCCCAAATCATACGATGAAGCTGTAGCTATATACATACAATCATAGCCAAAAAACCAATTTTTTTGTATAAATCTTCCACCAGATCTGCCCAACATACCAGCCAAACCATACTTGCAAAGAATGATATATTTATCTTTTGATAATCCAAGATTATATATAGAATCCAGTTTTATTATTACATCAAGATAATTACCGACTTCAGAATCTATATCATCTCTTGGGTAGTCTTCGATTATAAACTTATAACCATCAACTTCTTTCACATGATACAAACCACCTATAAACATAGGTCCATGTGCAGTACCCTTATACTCATTATCTCGTGTTTTTTCAAGATTTGAATACGGATTATCACCACTATGTATCCTTACATGATAATTACTAAGATATGTATTATTCTTATACGTCATCTCTCCATCTTCAATTAAATCATATGAAAGCATCTTCTTATGCCCGCTTACGGGATAATAATCAAATTCTAGTGGAAGAAAGACATCATCCTTTCTTGCCACGAAGCCATCAAGATAACCATGATAATTGATTGTCACAGATGACATATCCCCCTTAGAATAGATAGTTATATAATCCCATTTTCTATCATAAGAAAGCTTATCACCAGATGCATTGGTAACACTATCTATCTTAAGTCCCATATAAAGCATCATCTTGTACTCTTTAAGATCCGCATTATCAAGATTCATCTTAACTTTAGCTTTGAACATTTTCTCAAAGTACAGGTCCATATCATAAGAAGTTATCTTGTATCCACCATCTGTTAATTCAAAACTATTAAGAACATTTTTTTCTTCTTCTTCTAATAACACAGTTTCTAATCCATAATAGTTATTAACAGGTCTTGAATCTGGAAAACAATATCCTATTATACCAAGAATCATCACAAACGCAGATATAATCAAAACTCTTTTACGTAGTTTAAACATGATACCAAATACAATAATTGCACCAGCTATATGAGCTATAATTCTATACATAGAATAATCATACACTCTATATATAATACCATCCAGTATATTCACACCAAAAATATCAAAAAAATTTGATATAAGAGGCTTATATGAAAAAATATACTTTGGATCAAAGTTAGATACAGGAGTAAACTTTGCACTTGATAAAAAGCTAGGACTATAAGTAAATATAAACAGAGCACAAAGTATATACTTCACAATCACTATTCTTATACGACCTATAGCCATTCCTATGAATATAGCATAAATGCCAGGTAAAAGATAAGTAGTTATATGAAGTGTAAAAAGCATCCACATAAACCTAAAATCAAAACCAGGCCTAATTCCCATGAATATACTTGATATGGAAAAAAGAATAAATGTCAATACCGAATTAATCAAGAGAAGAACAACAAGCTCTGATTTATGTCCGCTCTTTCTGTAACCGTAGATCAATTCACTAAGATTAGTTCTCACAATATTATGAGCAGATAAAAAAGAAAGTAAAAACATAATCGCAAAGTATAAAAAGAACGATCTTCTAAAAAGCGGAAGATAATTGACAGATGCTCTGCCATAATAATCACACACATTTATAAGATTACCTATTTCACAAAAATATACCGCACCATCATAATCAAGATTGATTACATAGATATATATAATACAGAATAAAAAGCCAGCAACAAAAAGAAATGTTACAAGCTTTGACTGAAAGATCTGTTTAATCGCATATTTTAATTTCATCGATTCCCCCTAATAATATTTTCGACCAAGAAGGAGGATACCTCCTCCCCCTCAGCCCATTCAACTTAGTCTACCCATATGTAACCAGAAGCCGAACCTTTAACATACTTCAGTTCAACGCGAACCTTTGTGGAGCCACCCGTAGGTACATAATGAAGTAATGCACTATTACCACCCTTTTCACCACCACTAAAAGGTTTCCAGCCTGTATGGTCACCATTTTTAGCATATAAGCGAATATCAGCTCTTCCATCATATACAGTTCCTTGAGCCTGTGCATAATCGAGAGAATCACAATCAAGCCACGGAGACTCGCCTTTTCCGAGCGGAAACCACCCAAAATACGAAGCATTCACATAAGTAAAGCTTCCTCCCGACGCAAAGACCTTGTCATTGCATGCCAAAACAAAACCCATCACCAACGCGGCCATTAAAACAGCCTTAAAATTACCTTTCTTCATCTCAAAGGTACCTCCATAATATAATATTTGGCAAGCAAACAATACTATGGACATATATAAGAAAAAAGCCGTAGTACTACTTGCCGTAGTACTACTTGCCTTAAATTCATTATACCAAAACCTTTCAGCTTTTGCAAGTGTTTTTTTGATTTTCTTTGAAAAAAATTTCCGAAACATTTTTTGAAAACACGCATCCGCAATAATTCTGCCTGTACAAACCATATTCCTTTGATAATTCTATAGATCTCTTATATCCATCCCTTTTCTTAAAATCCGATGGAAGGTAAGAAACACCATATTCTTTTTCAAGCTTAAAGCCTATCTCGTTGATGATACCGGCATTCTTAAGAGGGCTCAGTGTCAGTGTGGTCGCAAAGTAATCGCATGATTGCTCTATAGCCATACGGGCAGCCTCACGAAGTCTGAGTTCATAACATATAAAACAGCGCTCACCGCCTTCTTTGCATGATTCATAGCCCTTAACCGCATCAAAGAATACTCTCTTATCATAATCAGCGCCTATGCAAGCCGCACCATGTTCAAGCGGCATGAGTTCAAGAAGCTTCTTAAGCTCGTTAAAGCGCTTATCATACTCCTCGCTGTCGGTTATGTTAGGATTATAATACAGCGCCGTTATATCATAACAAGAAGTCAGCTTCTCTATGCATGAACTTGCGCAAGGCGCACAGCAACAGTGAAGCATGACTTTCTTATCACAGCCTGTATCTTTAGACATAATATCTTCAAACATGCGATAATAGTCAATCTTATTCATACAGTCAGTTTTGTTCCTTCTTCATGATCTTATCGAGGAAATCATCATCAGAAAGAGGTATCGAATAATAGAAGCCCTGATAGAAGTCTACATTCACTTCTTCGAGTCTCTTTAACTGCTCTTCCTTCTCGATTCCTTCTACGCATACCTTGATGTTGTTCTTCGCACACATATCCGATATGAGTGTTATATATACAAGCTCATAATCATCTTCATCAGATTCATTGATTATAGACTTGTCGATCTTGATAACATCAACATCCATATTCTTGATGTAGTTAGTTGATGAAAGACCAGCACCAAAGTCATCAAGTGCGACCTTAACGCCAAGACTCTTAAGGTTCTTGATGCAAGCATTGACCTTATTAATATCACTGATTGCGATGCTCTCTGATATCTCAAGGATAACATTCGCCGGATTAATCTTAGTCTTCTCAAATACCTCATACAGCACATCGATAAGATCGACCTGCATGATCTGTACAAGCGAAAGATTGATGCTTATAGTGAAGTCCGGATCATATTCATCGTTAATCCTCTTGCAGAAACGGCAAGCCTCCTCAAACACAAAATCACCTATATACACGATCAATCCAAGATACTCAGCAATAGGTATGAATTCGCTCGGATTCATAAGGCCAAGAACCTTGCTGTTCCAGCGAACCAAAGCCTCACAACCGCTGACATTACCAGTCTTATAATCAACTATCGGCTGATAGTGTATGATGAATTCCTGGCATTGCGATTCAACAGCCTTCCTCATGCGGTTACCAACATCGAACCTCTTGATTCCCATAGAGTAGGATTTGTCATCATCATAGAAAGCCACCCTGTTCTTACCGCTTTGTTTAGCGTTATACATGGCAACATCCGCCTTCTTGATGATATCCACAACAGCGCTCGCATGCTTCGGTATCTCAACAACACCCATACTCATGCTTGTGTAACACTCTTCGTCAAAGAGATAAAAAGGAAACTTGAAGATATCCTGTATCTGATCTATAACCTTACCAAGCTTATCCACGTACGCCGGCTTCACAAGGATCATGAATTCATCTCCACCCATTCTGTAGATAGAATCCTTGATTTCCTCTATCTTCCTGAATTCCGACGCAAGTCGCTTTAGAAGCTCATCGCCATACTGATGACCGAGAAGATCGTTGATATGCTTAAAATCATCAAGATCTATAGACAGAACATATGCCTTCGAGCCTGACAAAGCCGTGCTAACTATAAGATCGTTGATATCGCGTTCGCATTTCATACGATTATAGAGACCCGTCAGGAAATCGTTCTCAGACTGGAATCTGATCTTCTCGATATTCTCCTTCTTCTGGGTTATATCAAAGACAGCGCACATAGACACACGCCTGTTGTTAATC
This sequence comes from Eubacterium sp., assembly GCA_003520145.1. GTDB lineage: Bacteria > Bacillota > Clostridia > Lachnospirales > Lachnospiraceae > UBA9775. Next base: position 885 of record DOVJ01000107.1, on the reverse strand, counting down.
CACGTAATCTGCGAAAAATGTATCTCATACCACGCACTGTCTTCACTCGAATAGCGTTCTATGACTGTCCTTTCGCCGCCCTTGTCATCCTTTTTGTTATCAAAATACCACCTTACAGCCTCAGAAATAACCGCTCTGTTCTTGGTATTATTCCTCGCCATACGATTCTCAAACTGTACCTCACCACTCTGATTATCGTAGACGATGACTTCACAGCCCACGTTATTAAGCACTTCCTGAAGTGCATTATAAGAACAGATCAGAGAATCATCCATAATCTTCTTAGAAAGCAAAGCGCTTATAACATTCGAAACATTCGTCGCAAAGATGATATCCATCTCATCATAAGCCTTCTCTGCAGGATTCTTCTCATCGGTTGCAAGCACCATATACATAGCGATATCATCGTTGATCTTAATAGGTGCAGTAAATATACAGGCCGCCCCGACTCTGTCGAGATACTCCTTGTATATTGCTCTTTCATCAGCACTGTTGACAACCGTTATACTGTCTCCGAAAAGAGCTTCAAGAGGAAGATCCTTCGGTAATTCACGCTTAGGATCAGTCCTTTTATCAACCTCAACCATGAGACTCATACCGATATATTCAAGCTGATATATGGCTGCCATATCCGCACCGATGCACTCGCAAGCCATATCAAGTATCTCTTTGCTCACATCCGTAAAGCTTCCATCTTTGGTAAGCATCTGGACTATCTTTGCAAGAGTTTCATTCTCCCATAGATATTTTTCCATCCCGACTCCTTTCTTAAAAAACAAAAACCTCAAACCCTTTAGATAATTATATCACAAAGTCTGTAAGGTTTCAAGCATAGCAAAAAAATCCCCAGACCTCACGTAGAAGCCTGGGGATTATCCGATTCAC
>DOVJ01000088.1 GCA_003520145.1 Eubacterium sp. | reverse complement strand
CCGGAGCCTTGCCAAACTTTATATACTCACTGTCTTCAATGATTCCATATACACTGACACTTTCATCACCGCCGCTGCCCATACCTGATCTGAACGAGCTGTCAGCTCTGTCATAATTAAGATCCTTCATGCCGAACTTTTCAGCGCCTTCTTTTGAAGTCTCTATAATATTGCCCTGACTGTCCTTATTGCTCATGAGCACATACTGATATTCAGTGAACATCATATCTGCTGCTTTGTCACCATAGTGATTGAGTGAATCTGGCAAACCGAAAGCAAAGCACATCATAAGCTCGATGAACACAACGCCGAATACGAGAATCACATAATTAGGTATGTTCTGGAAGAAGTTTCTAAGTCTGAATCTTCCGAGGAACGACCACTTAGGGATTCTTCTTGCCTTCGTTCTCTTGCTTTTTGAGAGATCATGTCTTAAGAAGCGAAGCGGACTAAGCTGAAGCTTCTTCACTATTACAAAAAGATTGATGAAGAACATCAGAATAAGCGGTATAATGGTAGTCTTTATAAGCGCTGTAACACTTATAACAAGCTTAAGCTTCGGGAGACTGTAGCTTTGATAATACAGATCCACAAACATAGTCTTGAACGCTGTGTAGCCAAGTACATTTCCAAGTATAGCGCCTAGTATAGTCACTATGACAGGCATCGACATATAGTGAACTGTAAGCTCTGCCTTGCTGTAACCTGACGCTCTTAGAGTACCGATGACTGCAGATTCCTTATCAATTGTATTGCTGATAGTTACAGCAAAGATAAATGCTATGACACCTATAAGGATATAGCACAAGATCGCGGCACCGGCTGTATCTCCCTCGATATCAGATGGAGCAAAGTTACTTGCCTGTCTTAAGTATTCAGGAAGATAATCCTTGATTTCATACTTATGGACATAGGCCTGTGCAACCAAAGCCTTCAGAACGCTTTCTGCATAATCAGCCTCTTCGATCTTATCCTTTGGTTCATCAACATACTTATAAGCATAACTGTAGTGCACTCTCGCATCAACAGAATCAAATCCTTCTGGTGTCACCATCGCAACATCAAAGCCAAATGCATCAAACATAAGGTCCGTGTTAGACTGATGAAGTGTGAGATAATTAACGTATGAAAGAAGACCAACTATCTTGAATTCACGACCTTCTACAGTTATAGTATCACCTATTTCAAGACCCACATTGTCAGCATGCATTCTGTCAATCGCTATCTCCGATGCAGTCTTAGGCGCACGGCCTTCGTTGAATGATGCCTTATCAATCTCTGAGTCACTCTTGAATAGCCTTACGGTAGCATCCTTAGTACCGTCATTATCCTTATCTTCTTCAGCGTCTATGTAGTAATTCTTATATATCTCAAGCTTTATTGCATCCTTCTCGACACCCTTACCTTCACTTATATCCTTAAGAACATCGTCAGTTGCTTCTACAGACAGTTCAAAGCTTCCATCTTCAAGCATAAGATCATCTCTACCCTTATATACAGAGTCGAGCATACTGTCATGTCCTACGTACATACCAGATACAACACCTATCATAACGACCATGAAGATGATTATGACAAGATACTTACGCCACTCCGATACCAATTCCTTCGGAATTCTCTTAATAAGAGGATTTCTCATATCTAATCACCCCCATTACCAGTCAAGTTCCATAGCAGTAAGCTTGCTTTCGTTGATATCATCATGACGGACTATACCATCTCTTAACTTGATAACATGATCAGCCATGAACTTGATAGCTTCGTTGTGAGTAACCATGATAACAGTACTTCCGTACTTCTTGTTACAATCTTCTATAAGAGCAAGAATCTCTTTAGATGTCTTATAATCAAGAGCACCTGTAGGTTCATCACACATAAGAATATCAGGATTCTTAACAACTGCTCTACCTATAGAGACTCTCTGCTGCTGACCGCCTGATAACTGATTAGGGTACTTATACTTATGTTCCTGAAGACCAAGAGTCGTTATGACATCCTCAACATTGAGCGGATTCTCAGACAGGTATGCACCTACTTCGATATTCTCCTTGACATTCAGATTAGGGATAAGATTATACATCTGGAAGACATAACCTAAGTGTCTTCTTCTGTACATAGTAAGCTGTGATTCACTCATATCCTTGAGCTTATCTCCGTTGATGCTTACATATCCCTCATCAGGCGTATCTATAGCGCCAATTATATTAAGAAGAGTAGACTTACCTGAACCTGAAGGTCCCAAGAATACGCAGAATTCGCCCTTCTTAACAGTAAAGTTCATACCGCGAAGAACATCCTGCTTAGCCTCTCCGCTTCCAAAACTCTTCTTAAGATCACTAATGACCAAAAAATCTTTTTCCATACATATCCTCCACAACTATGTCTGATTATAAAGACTTATGATGACACGAGCCACCGGTGCAATGTCCGCAAGAAGCGCAATTACCGCCGCAAGTGCCACGACCTTTTTTCTTATCATTAATAATACTTCTGATCGCAATATATACTATTGCGACCAGAAGCAATGTTATGATTATAGTTCCGATATTGTCATATATAAGAGACATATAATCACTTATCCTTTCTACGAGTAGTAGCTTCTGTATACTTCTTTACAAAAATCATGTATAACATACCCACAAGTAAAGCTATAGCTACGATCAAGCCAAGTACATTAACATGACCTGTAAATGCATTGCCAAACTGTGTGATCATGAATGCGATCACATATGCGAAACCACACTGATATCCTATGGCAAACCATGTCCACTTTCTGTTATTCATCTCTCTCTTGATAGCACCGATAGCCGCAAAGCAAGGAGCGCAAAGAAGATTAAATACAAGGAAAGAGAAACCTGTAACACTGGTAAATGCTTTGTCAAGCGCCTGCCAAGCAGTAAGATCACCGCTTCCATACAAGATACCCATAGTACCTACTATGTTCTCCTTAGCAACAAGGCCTGTTATAGAAGCTACTGCAGCCTGCCAATCACCCCATCCAAGTGGAGCGAAAATCCAAGCGATAGCATTGCCAACCTTAGCAAGGATAGACAGATCAAGCTCATCCTCTTCAAGCATTCTGAAACCGTCATCTGTAAATCCGAAGAAACTTGTAAACCATACAACTATGGTAGACAGAAGGATGATAGTTCCAGCCTTCTTTATGAATGACCAGCCTCTCTCCCACATAGAGCGAAGAACGCTGCCAAGTGTAGGCATATGGTAGCTTGGAAGCTCCATAACGAAAGGTGCAGGCTCACCACTAAACATCTTAGTCTTCTTAAGCATGATACCCGATACAATGATTGCAGCCATACCGATAAAGTATGCTGAAGTTGAAACCCATGCAGAACCGCCGAATATAGCACCCGCGATCATAGCTATGAAAGGTACCTTAGCACCACAAGGTATAAATGTTGTGGTCATGATAGTCATACGTCTGTCACGTTCGTTCTCGATAGTACGGCTCGCCATGATACCCGGAACGCCACATCCTGTACCAACAAGCATAGGGATGAACGACTTGCCTGATAAACCAAACTTTCTGAAGATCCTGTCGAGTACGAAAGCAATACGTGCCATGTAACCACAAGACTCAAGGAAAGCAAGCATGAAGAACAGAACAAGCATCTGTGGAACGAAACCAAGAACAGCGCCAACACCAGCAACTATACCATCAAGTATAAGCGCCTTAAGCCAGTCAGCAGCCTTAGCCTTATCAAGCAGAGACTCAACAAGTGCAGGAATACCAGGAACCCATGTACCATAATCAGCAGGATCTGGTTCATCACCTATCTCTTCAAGAGTCTTATTAGCTTCCTTGTAATCCTCAAGGGAAGCAGTCTCTTCACTTATCTCAAGAGTTTCCTCATCTTCGATTGTATAAGTGAAGTCACCAGAAGGCTCTTCGCCGTTCTCTTCGATATAAGCATCATAACCATCTACGATAGCAGAAGCTTCTGCATAACGCTCAGCTACATCCTCATAACCACCATCCTTACCAAACAGATGGAAACCATCACCAAAGAGGCAATCATTAGTCCAGTCTGTAGCAGAAGCACCGATACCTACCATCGCAATCCAGTATACAAGGAACATAATAAGTGCAAAAATCGGAAGACCAAGGAACCTGTTAGTTACAATCTTATCGATCTTATCAGAAGTGGTCAGATCACCAGT
>DOVJ01000023.1 GCA_003520145.1 Eubacterium sp. | reverse complement strand
GTGATAGTTTTTTACAGCCCCTTTTGCAAGCAGTTGCTTTAATACAGCCTGTTGTTATTAATTCTTATTAGCTCTGTATCTAAGCTTAGAATCAAGTATCTTCTTTCTGATTCTGAGTGACTTTGGTGTAATCTCGAGAAGCTCATCGGTGTCGATGTATTCGAGTGCCTGCTCAAGACTTAAGATTCTAGGTGGTACGAGACGGAGTGCTTCGTCTGCACTTGATGAACGGGTGTTAGTGAGGTGCTTTGTCTTGCAGACATTGACCTCGATATCCTCAGCACGACCTGTCTGACCAACTATCATACCTGCATATACCTTCTCACCTGGACCGATGAAGAGGGTACCACGCTCCTGTGCGTTAAAGAGTCCGTATGTAATTGTGATTCCTGTCTCGAAAGCAATCAAAGAACCCTGCTTACGATACTGGATATCACCTTTGTAATCGTCGTATCCGTCAAATGTTGTATTGATTATACCATTACCCTTGGTATCGGTCATGAATTCGTTACGAAATCCGATGAGACCGCGGGATGGGATAGAGAATTCAAGTCTTACGTTGCCGCCTGAATTAGCAGGAGACATGCCCTGAAGCTCGCCCTTACGGTTAGAAAGTTTCTGGATAACTGTACCTGAGAATTCTTCTGGTACATCTATATATGCAAGTTCCATAGGCTCGAGTTTCTTACCGCGCTCGTCATAGTGATAGAGTACTTCAGCCTTACTTACTGCGAATTCGTAGCCTTCACGACGCATATTCTCGATGAGAACTGAGAGATGAAGCTCACCACGACCGGAAACCTTGAAGCTCTCGGTGGTATCTGTTTCTTCAACACGAAGAGATACATCGGTGTTAAGCTCCTTGAAGAGTCTGTCACGAAGGTGACGTGATGTTACGAACTTACCTTCTGTACCAGCGAGAGGACTGTCATTGACTATGAAGTTCATAGCTATAGTAGGCTCTGATATCTTTTGAAACTCGATAGGATTAGGTGAATCACCACCGCAAAGAGTGTCACCTATATGTAATTCAGCAATACCGGAGATAGCAACTATGGAACCGGCACTTGCTTCACTTACTTCAACTTTATCAAGACCTTCGAATTCATAGAGCTTGCTTACCTTAACCTTCTTTACCTTCTCTGGCTCATGCGCGTTGCAGAGGATAACATCCTGATTGAGCTTAAGCGAACCGTTGTCTATCTTGCCGACACCGATACGTCCTACGAATTCGTTATAATCTATAGTGCTTATAAGAACCTGAGCAGGAGCATTGATATTGCCGTTAGGAGATGGGATGTTCTCGATGATGGTCTCAAAAAGAGGCTCCATGTTCTTCTTCTCATCGTTAAGATCCTTCATAGCATAGCCAGACTTAGCAGAAGCGAATACAAAAGGACACTCTAACTGCTCATCAGAAGCGTTAAGATCTATGAGAAGTTCGAGAACTTCGTCGATAACTTCGGCAGGTCTTGCTTCAGGTCTATCGATTTTGTTGATACATACGATAACCTTAAGGTCGAGCTCAAGTGCCTTCATAAGAACGAACTTAGTCTGAGGCATAGGTCCCTCAAATGCGTCTACAACAAGTATTACGCCGTCAACCATCTTGAGAACTCGCTCAACCTCTCCACCGAAATCGGCATGACCTGGAGTGTCTATGATGTTGATCTTATAATCTTTATAATGAATAGCAGTATTCTTAGAGAGGATAGTGATACCACGTTCTCTTTCGATATCGTTAGAGTCCATCACACGTTCTGCGACTTCCTGATTTTCTCTGAATGTACCGCTCTGCTTTAAAAGTTCATCTACAAGGGTAGTTTTACCATGATCGACATGGGCGATTATGGCGATATTTCTTATCTTATCCTGTGACATATAATGTAATCCTCCTTTGGATTTTGCAAAAAAGCAACCTTATATATTATACAGTAATCTCGTCATTTGTCAACAGGAAGAATAAAAAAGTAATTGGCTGTGTAATTGGCTGATATCACATAGCCGTATATCCACCATCTACAGGAAGTACTACGCCGTTAACATAAGAACTTGCTTTAGATGCAAGGAAGAGGGCGGCTGTGTCGAGTTCGCCTTCTTTTCCGTATCTAGCCATAGGAATCATGGTTTTTGCATAATTCTGGAAGAATTCAGAATCAAGTGTTTCCTTGGTGAGTGGTGTCTCGAAGTAACCTGGGCAAATAGTATTGACTGTTATACCCTTATTGCCCCATTCAGCAGCGAGAGCACGGGTTAAGTTGATAAGACCGCCCTTGGCAGCGTGGTATGGAGATGCAGGAGCAATCTTGTTGCCGACCATACCGTACATAGATGAGATGTTGATGATACGACCGTAGCCAGCAGGAAGCATAGCCTTCTTAGCTACAGTTCTTGCCATCTTGAAAGAGCCAAAGAGATCAATCTGTATCTCGTGATCAAATTGTTCATCAGTTATATCTTCGGCAGGTGCGACAGCTCCAGTTCCAGCGTTATTGATAAGGATATCAATCCTGCCAAATACATTCATAATCTCGTCTACAGCTTTTTCTACACGATTTGTATCTGTTATATCACAAGGTACGCCGATTGCTTTTACGCCATATTCTTTCTCTATCTCAGCAGCTACCTGATCAAGAAGTTCTTTTCTTCTTGCAAGCGCAACGATATTGGCACCCTGATTTGCCAATGCTTTGGCCATCTGTACGCCAAGTCCAGTAGAACATCCGGTAACTAAAGCAACTTGTCCTGTAAAATCAAAATAATTCATCATAATTAGATTTCTCCTTTCGTATCTGATACATATATAGTAACACAATGATATAAATTTGTCAATCTTATTATCAGTCGGAGACCGAATCCGGCGCGCAAGTCTCGCGGTGCGAGACTTGAAGTTGCTATGGATGAAAAAGCGGACAAAGTAAAACAGCACGGCTTTCGCAGTGCTGTTTTGATGAGGGGAGTATAAATAAATTAATAAGGGGTTTATGAAGAGTTTCCTCTTCATGTAATTATAGTATCACACCTCAGAAAAAAATGCAAGCATAAATTTGACTTTTTTTTCAAAAAAAAGTATAATTCTTTTTGTACGATGGTTGAGAATGGAGATTATATGGATAGATATGAATTAATCGGTATATGTCACTTCGGTCTTGAGGCTGTTTTGAAGAAGGAAATCACAGATCTTGGACTTGAGATCAGCGAGGTCACTAACGGTAGAGTCTGCTTTTTCGGTGGCCCGATAGACATATGCAGAGCCAATATATTTTTGCGTACTGCCGACAGGATCCTTATTAAAGTAGGTGAATTCGAGGCTTATACATTTACTGAGTTGTTTGATAAGACGAAGGCTCTTGATTGGGAGAGATATATCCCAAGTGATGCCGAGTTTCCTGTTGCGAAGGCATCTTCTGTGAACAGTAAGCTTTTTTCGACATCGGATATACAGTCTATAGTTAAGAAGGCAGTGGTTGAGAAGCTTAAGCTTAAGTACAATATTAGCTGGTTTGAAGAGAAGGGCGCGAAGTATCCTATAAGAGTGTATATTCTTAAGGATAAGGTGACTGTTATGATCGACACGTCGGGCGAGTCTCTTCACAAGCGCGGATACAGGAAGCTTGCTGGCAAGGCTCCTATAAGCGAGACTTTGGCAAGCGCTATTATTATGCTCACACCTTGGCATAAGGACAGGATTCTTGTGGATCCATTCTGCGGAAGCGGTACTATTCCTATAGAAGCGGCACTTATTGCCTGCAACATAGCGCCGGGACTTGACAGGGATTTCTTGTGCAATGACTGGTTTAATCTTATAGATAGGAAGCTTTGGTACGAGGTTATAGACAACGCCAACGATATCATAGTTCATGACGTGGATGTTGACATTCAGGGCTATGATATAGATCCGGCAGTTATCAAGGTTGCCATGGCCAATGCTTTGGCAGCAGGAGTGGAGCGGATGATACATTTTCAGCAAAGAGAAGTTGCTAAGCTTTCGCATCCTAAGAAGTACGGTTTCATCATAACTAACCCTCCTTATGGTGAGAGACTTGAGGATAAGGAATCGCTTATACCTATATATAAGGCTCTCGGAGATGGTATGAAGAGACTTGATACATGGTCAGAATATGTGATCACTTCTTATGAAGAAGCAGAGAAGTATATAGGAAGAAAGGCTGATAAGAACAGGAAGATATACAATGGTATGATCAAGACATATCTGTATTCTTTCCTTGGGCCGAAGCCTCCTAAGAGAAAGGTAGAACATGAGAACAAGATTTAAGATATATACTGTTCTTTTTGTGCTCCTCATAATATTGTTTTTAAGGCAGAAGAGTGTTGTCAGTGGTGCGAAGGATATAGCCTTTGACCGCGAGAGTCATGTAGATAATTCTGTGTGGGATCCTGTTATATCGGGACTCATCAACAAGAACACGCTGACATTTGTAATAGACTCTAAGTCCTATGTTGCGCCGGCTGATTCGATATATATAGATAACGAAAGAAGGATATATATCCCGGCTTCGTTGTTGACCAATAAGTTTTCCTGCGCATATAATTATTATGAGGATAAAAAAGCTATTATAGAAAAAGGTGAAACTAAGGCGGTTGTGCCACTTTGTGGAGAGACTGTATCGATTAACGGCGTTGAGAGAGAACTTGCAGATGCGCTCATAGAGATAGAAGGTGTCAAGTATGTACGTACAGATCTTATGTCGATGGCGCTTGGATATACGGTTGAATTCGATTATGAACAGCATGCGTTAGTCATCAACAATATTAGAAAAGATGGAAGTATAATACCTTCCAAGTATGATTACAGAACAGATGGTCGACTTTCTCTGATCAAGGATCAGGGTAATCACAGTACCTGTTGGGCATTTGCTTCGCTTACTGCGCTCGAATCATCCATAAGACCTGAGCTTATAAGATCATATTCGGAGAAGAATATGACTCTTAATAATGGCTATATAGTTTCGCTTAGAAGCGGTGGAGATTATACCATGGCTGTTTCTTACCTTGCTTCATGGAGAGGTCCGATTCTTGCTTCTTATGAGGAAGGCTTAGGCGATTATGAGACTCCTAAGGATATACCTGCCGATGTGCATGTTCAGGAGATTCAGACCATAGCATCTAAGCATTATGATGAGATCAAGAAGATGGTATTCTTATATGGTGGTGTGGAGAGCAGCATATATATGGCCATAGATTCGCATGATCTAGACAGCGATTATTATAATGCTGAAAGTTATGCATATTACTACAATGATGACTTAAGGCCTAATCACGATATAGTTATCGTGGGTTGGGATGATAACTATCCTAAGGAAAACTTCAGTATAGTTCCTGAGGGTAATGGTGCTTTCATATGTCAGAACAGTTGGGGTGAGTCTTTTGGCGATAAGGGAATATTCTATGTGTCGTATTATGATACGAATATAGGTACATATAACACCGCCTATACAGTGGTTGAACCAAGTGATAATTACGATCATATATATCAGACCGATATATGTGGTATGGTCGGTCAGCTTGGTTACGAAGGTGAAGATGCTTACTTTGCGAATGTATATACAGCTGAAGGCGACGAGGTTCTTCGTGCTGTAAGCTTTTATGCAACAGGTAAGGATGCGGAATATGACATATATATCGTAGAGGACTTTGAGAATGAGAAATCATTTGATAAGAAGAAGTTCATCCAAAAGGGCAGTTTTGAGAATGCAGGCTATTATACTGTAAAACTTAATTCTGATATAAAGCTTAAAGCCGGACATGATTATGCAGTGGTTATTAAGATCAAGGTCCCGGGCGGCGAGCGCCCTATAGCGGTGGAGTATCATAAGGGTTATGAGACTTCGGCTGTAGATATAAGCGATGGCCGTGGTTACATAAGCTTCGCCGGCAAAGTGTGGGAGCGCATGGAAGAAACCAAGAACTGCAATATATGTCTTAAGATGTTTACAGATGATCAGAAAGGAAAAGAATGATGAATAAGCTGGTTGTGGCTACCACTAACGAGAACAAGGTAGCAGAGATCAAGAGGATGTTAGAGGGTATGCCTTATGAAGTGTGCTCTTTGAAGGACCTTGGCATAGATATCGATACTGAGGAAACAGGCACTACATTTGAGGAAAATGCTGTGATAAAGGCGAGGGCTGTGTATGCGATAACGAAGTCTTTTGTCATGGCGGATGATTCAGGACTTGAAGTTGATTATCTTGGCAAGGCGCCTGGAATATACTCTTCAAGATATATGGGTGTTGATACCCCTTATGATATCAAGAATCAGCATATTATCGATGAACTTAAGGGGGTTGCGAAGAAGGACAGAACAGCCCGCTTTGTGTGCGCGATGGCTCTTATAACACCTGATGGCAAGGAATATGTAAGAACAGGCACTATGGAGGGCTTTGTAGCCGAAGCAATCAAGGGTGAGAACGGATTCGGCTACGATCCGATCTTGTGGCTTGATGAATATGGTAAGACTTCAGCTGAGCTTACTATGGATGAAAAGAACAAGATAAGTCACAGGGGAACTGCGCTTGGTCTTGTTAAGGAGATACTTGAATTAAGAGGTGAATGATAGGTTTGAAAAGGTTCCTTATTTTTCTTAAGAGGACTTTGATTTTTCTTGCGGTCAATCTTTTGCTTATTGTAATCGCTTTGTATTCAGTCATGTATATATGTGTTCATGGGCCGTCAACAAGGGCTAGAGACCTGTTTGTCATGTCTGTTAAGGAAACAAGCGCTGTTGGTTTCTTAGCGAATATCTATCTGTCGGAAGACGAGATTGCGAAGATCATGGAAGCTAATTCTGTTTCTGGTGATTATGAGGAAACGGATGTGGCTCTCATACATATCAAAGAACGCAAACAGGATGAATATAAAGAAGATGTGATACAGACAGATGACGACAGCAAGAAGGAAGATGTCTATGCTGAGTCTGATGGGATCAAGATCCTCAATATATCTACATCATCATATAAGGGCAAGCTTGCCATAATCTCAGATCCGTCAAGAGTCTATGTCGGAGTCAGCGGTAAGTATGGTAAGAACGAGAATGGTAAGACTATAACAGATATCGCCATATCAAACGGCGCCTGCCTTGCGACTAACGCCGGCGGGTTTGTGGACGAGAAGGGGCTAGGACTTGGCGGCGAACCGATAGGTATGGTCATAACCGGAAGTAAACTCCTCTATGGTAATCCTAATACTCAATATGAGATATGCGGCTTTACCAAAGATAATATTATGATCATGGGATATATGACACCTAATCAGGCTTTATCAAGGGGTGTAAGAGATGCAATCTCGTTCGGACCAGCTTTAGTATCTAACGGTGCCCTTACGAAGATCAATGGTACGGGTGGCGGTATGAATCCCCGTACAGCCATAGGACAGAGGGAAGATGGAGCAGTTCTTATTCTGGTCATAGATGGTCGTCAGGTCACATCATTTGGCGCGACTTATCAGGATATAGCCAACATTATGCTGGAATACGGGGCAGTCAATGCATTTAATCTTGATGGTGGAAGCAGTTCCGCTATGTATTATGAGGGAAGAATAATTAATTCGGTTGCTACAGGAGGGTACTTAAGACCACTTCCTACCGCAATCATAGTTAAGTGATCTGTATATGAAGAATAGAAAACTAAGCAAATATGCTATATTCATAATTATATATACATTTGTGGCAATTATTGGTATAATAGTACTAGACGTGGTCATACATAATAAGCTGGTTGATTATCAGAAATCCTATGATGATGCGGTGAGACGCTCAAAGCCTGATCTATATATGGATAGTTTTATTAAGTCTTTTGATAAGAGTACTTATGAAGAGTATCTTCGGAAGGATGAAACATATGAACTCGGACCTTATGATGATATAGAAGGTGCTGTAAGTAAGGCTTTGAGTGATTTCGAAAAGCATGGTGAGCTCACATACAAGCGTATAGATGGTTTTGATGAGATGAAGCCTGCGTATGATATATATGATGGCGACAAGCTCATAGCAAGCGTCAGCTTTAAGCGGAAGGTTCTCACATATCGCAATAAGGTTGATGAATACAGCGTGGGCAAGATGGTTCTCGGGAATTATATCGATTCTCCTTACTATGTCAAAGTTGTCATTAATTCTAACGAGAAGCTTTATCTTAATGGGAAGCTTGTTGAGGATGAGAAGTATATCGTCGCAAGAAAGCCTGTTAGTATAGAGGGTTTTTCTGGTGAGTACGAGATAAGGACTTATTATGTGAGCGGCTTATATAGTGAGCCGAAGGTTCATGTGGAGGATATGTCGGGAAGGACTATCCTGGAGAATCCTAAGGGTGATTATTCTCTTGGTGAATTCGAAGGCGTGAAGGAATATGTGGCTGAGAGGGTTGTAGAGCCTGTATATGATTATGCGAGATTCTTTAATCGTAACATATCGTATACAGATTATATTAAGACTCTTATCCCTGAATCTAATATTAATCTCATAGCGGCCAATGTTGTTGAGGGACTTAAGTGGAGAGATGAAGCAAAGAAGATGGAGCTTCTTGAATCTGAGGTCTCAGATATAATTATGATCGATGATAAGCACATAAAAGTTAAGGTTTCGCTAACTTATCATATGGTATTTGAGAAGTTCGAAAAGAATGAGAGTGTCTCATATGATTGCATCATGGAGGAGAAGGATGGCCGATGGTACGTACTGCATCTAAGCATCTGAATATATGGAAATATGTGATGAGAAAGAGAATCATTATTAAGGGAGGGTTTGATCATGAAGAGTGAGATAGACAGCATGATAGGATATGATGAGAATGTGTACTGGAGAGGAAAGCCTGATAAGAAGTGCTTTTTTCTTGAGTCTGTGTTCAATCCTCTTATGCCTTTTGCACTTATATGGCTTTTGTTCGATGGTATTTTTATAGGTGGATTCTTAGGTTCTGGAGCTGTTAATCAGCAACCGAATATTGGCTGGTTTATGCTCGTCTTCTTTGCAATCCATCTCATGCCTGTATGGATTTATGTAGGAGGATTGCTGCTTATCGTAAAACGTCATCGCAACATAGAATATGTTGTTACAGACAAGGCTATATATGTGTCAAGCGGAACATGGACAAGCCATGTGTCTATGAAGCCTCTTAACGAGCTAAGTGACATATCAGTTCGCCGCGGTATATTCGATAAGAAGATCGGGGTAGGAGATGTTATAACTCATGAGATCCAGATATGTGATATAGCTGAATACGAAAAGGTTTTCAAGATGATAAAGCAGTTGCAGACTGATCTGTATTCAGATACCATGTATCCGAATGATTTAAGACCTGAGACTAATGGCGGTTATAGAACGACTTATACGGGATATTATAATCCTGAGGATAATGA
>DOVJ01000101.1:7233-9138 GCA_003520145.1 Eubacterium sp. | reverse complement strand
TGTTCTTACTACAGAGCAGGTTGACAGAGCTGTTGCTGCAGGATGTAAGTTTATAGTTAGCCCAGGTCTTAATCCTAAGATCGTTAAGTATTGTATCGAGAAGGGCGTTCCTATAACACCTGGTACATCATGTCCATCAGATATTGAGCAGGCACTTGAACTCGGTCTTGAGGCTGTTAAGTTCTTCCCTGCTGAGCAGTCAGGCGGTATCGATAAGATTAAGGCTATGGCAGCTCCATATACTAACGTTATGTTCATGCCTACAGGCGGAATTAACGCATCTAACCTTAAGAGCTACCTTGATTTCCCTAAGATTCTTGCATGTGGCGGTAGCTGGATGGTTAAAAAGGATCTTATCGCAGCTGGTGAGTTTGATAAGATCAGAGCTCTTACAGAGGAAGCTGTTAATACTATGCTTGGTTTCGAGCTTAAGCATATCGGTATCAACTCTGAGAATGAGGCTGCTGCTATCGAGATCGCTGACGCATTCCAGAAGATGTTCGGCTTCACTAAGAAGGTTGGAAGCAGCTCTGTATTCGCAGGCAGCTACATCGAGGCTATGAAGAAGCCTTACCTTGGTAAGAATGGTCATATCGCTATCGGTACTAACTACATGAACCGTGCTATCTATCATCTTCAGCTTCGTGGCTTTGAATTCGATGAGTCTACAGCTAAGAAGGATGATAAGGGCAATATCAAGGCTATCTACTTCAAGGGTGAGATCGGCGGATTTGCTTGCCATCTTGTTCAGAAGTAATTCTGTGTTGATTGGAATTTAGATCATCATATTATTATGAAAGGGCTCTCTCTTAGGTTTGCCTGGAGAGAGCCATTTTTTCTGAATCTTTTGATTCGTTGTGTGTGTGAGTTGTATAATAATTGATTTAGGATGTTTTTTATGAGTAAGATTGCGATAGCTACTGACAGTAATAGCGGTATAACACAGGCTGAAGCTGCAACTATGGGTATCAGCGTTGTTCCTATGCCGTTTTACATCGATGATAAGCTTTATTTTGAAGGCGTAGACATATCTCAGGAAGAATTCTATAAGGTTCTTGCTACTGGTGTTGACGTTAAGACCTCACAGCCGGGCGTGGAACAGCTTACCGGATTGTGGGATGAGTTGTTGAAAGAATATGATGAAGTTGTATATATACCTATGACAAGCGGTCTCAGTGGCGCATGTCATACTGCTATCATGCTTTCTGAGGATTATGAAGGTAGGGTTCAGGTTGTGGATAATCACAGGATTTCTCTTACACTTGTGGGTTCTATAGAGGATGCTCAGAAGATGGCAGCTGAAGGCTATAGTGCGGCGCAGATCAAAGAGAAGCTTGAAGAAGAAAGCTACAACGCCAGTATATATATAGCTATAGATGACCTTAAGTACCTTAAGAAGGGTGGCCGTGTAACTGCTGCAGGTGCTGCAGTAGGTACCATACTTGGTATCAAGCCAGTTCTTCAGATACAGGGTGGAAAGCTAGACGCTTTTTCTAAGGCAAGAGGACTTAAGGCTGCTAAGCGTGTTATGCTTGATGCTCTTGACTCGGATCTTAAGGGTAGATTCAAGACTGAACATGAAGAGGGTAAGATGGTATATGCTATCGCCTATTCAGGAGATCCAGCTAAGGCTTGGGAGTTCAGAGATGAACTTGTTAAGAGATTCCCTGATGCTGATCCGAAGGTATATCCTCTTGGGCTTAGCATAGGATGTCATACAGGTGATGGCGCACTTGGATGCGCTGTATATAAAACTGTTGGGTGACCATGAGGTTACCCTTTTTTGAGGTTATAATATGAGATACAAAAGAATATGTAGTATCATAAGTATCTTCGTACTTATGATATGTATGTCGGCCTGTGCTAAGATTGAGACTTCTAAGACGACTTCTAAGGAGACTAAGA
>DOVJ01000101.1:0-7117 GCA_003520145.1 Eubacterium sp. | reverse complement strand
GGATTTACTCCGACTACGATAGAATTAGTGATGGTAGGTGATGTGCTTCTTCATGATCCGATCAACGAGAGTGGTAAGATGGCAGATGGCACGTATAATTATGATCACATGTTTGCTCATGTGACTGAGGACATACAGAAGGCTGATGTCGCTATAGCTAATCAGGAGGTTATACTTGGCGGTCGCGACATAGGATTATCGGGCTACCCAGCATTTAACGGAGCTTACGAGGTTGGTGATTCGCTTGTTAAGGCTGGCTTTGATGTCATACTCCATGCTACTAATCATACGCTTGATAGAGGAAAACAGGGCGTCCTTAACTGTATAGACTTCTGGGAGAGCAAGTATCCGAAGATAGCTTATCTGGGTATCAATAAGACTCAGGAGCATCAGGACGATTACATATATGTGTATGAGAAGGATGGCGTGAAGATTGCTATACTTAACTACACCTATGGAACTAACGGAATTCCGCTTCCGTCAGATATGCCATATATAGTCAATCTCATGGTTGAAGAGGAGATGGCGGAGGATATCAAGAAGGCTAAAGCACTTGCTGACTTCGTGGTTGTATGTCCTCACTGGGGTGTTGAATATACCCATACAGCGCCGCAGGTTGTGCTTAACTGGTGCGACTTCTTCAGCGAGCAGGGCGTTGATCTTGTGATCGGCGCACATTCGCACGTGATACAGCCTGTTAAGATGTATGACAGAGCGGATGGCGGAAAGATGCTTGTATACTATTCGCTTGGAAACTTCATCAACTCTACAGCTGATTCGGGAACTGGAACTGCTGACAGGATGGTGGGCGCTATGGCGAAGGTTACTATAACTAACGACGAATCAGGCAAAGTATTCATCAAGGATTATGAGGCTGTGCCTCTTGTTACGCAGATGGCTTTTGGAAGCGGCAAGCCTACTACTTATAAGCTGTCTGATTATACGGAAAGCTTAGCGAAGGCCAATGAGATCGTTAACAGAGATTCGAGATTCTCTCTTGAATTCTGTGAGAACTTAAGTGAGGAGGTGCTTGGAGATGCATATAAGAAGCAGCATTAAGAGAGGTTTTGCAATCCTCCTTGCTGGTGCGACGATCCTTGGTGGATGCGCTAAGGTTGAGACAAGCCGCTATGATGTTCTCTCAAGTGCCTACGAGACTGATGCGGCGACTACGGCAGAGAAAACCACTCAGGAGGTGACTACTAAGAAGACGGTAACTCCTACTGAGATTAAGCTTGTGATGGTTGGAGATATCCTTCTTCATGAAAATGTTCACGCTTCTGCACTTGCAGACGATGGAACTTATAACTATGATCATCTCTTTACTGCGATAACTGATGAGGTTAAGGCATCAGACCTTGCGCTTGTGAACGAGGAGGTTATCTTAGGCGGCAAAGACCTTGGTCTTAGTGGTTATCCGATGTTCAACGGTCCTTTTGAGGTGGGTGATGCTCTTGTGAAGGCTGGCTTCAATGTCATCCTTCAGGCGACGAATCACACGCTTGATATGGGCAAGACTGGCGTCCTTAACAACATCAACTTCTGGAAGGAGAACTATCCGGATATCTCGTACCTCGGAATCAATGAGTCCAAGGAGCGCTATGACAATTATATCTACACCTATAAGAAGGGCGATATAACGGTCGCAATCCTCAACTACACCTATGGAACCAACGGTATCCCGATTCCTTCGGACATGCCTTATATAGTAAATGTTCTCGATAAAGAGAAGTGCGCGGCTGATATAAAGCGCGCCAAAGAACTTGCAGACTTCGTGATCGTGTGCCCGCACTGGGGCATCGAGTATGATACGTCGATAACTCCTGATGAAGAGGAGTGGGCAACATTCTTTGCTGATAACGGCGTGGATTTGATCCTTGGTGCTCATCCGCATGTTGTAGAGCCTGTAAGGTGGGTGGAAGGTAAAGACGGCCACAAGCTTCTGTGTTACTATTCAGTTGGTAATTATGTGTCTGGTCAGGACCAGAACAAGACTATGCTTGGCGCTATGGCGCAGGTTACAATAGCTAACGATGCAGAGGGCTGTGTCTCAATCAAAGAGTATGGTGTTCAGCCACTCATAACACATAAGCAGAGAGGCTATAAGAAGCTTGCTGTGTACAGAATACAGGATTATTCCGAAGAACTTGCTAATCTTAACTATGTATCAAGTACATTTACATGGGCATACTGCAAGGAGCTTGCAAAGGAAGTATTCGGGGAATTATATAAAGACTGAAAAATCATAAAAAAGCCTTGACAAAATTTCCGGGGGGGGTGGTAGAATTTTATTGTTCGTACCCTGCGGAAATTTTAATTATGGAGGTTTTTGATGAAAACAATTAAAGCGAGGATTTTAGATTGGATGCTGATAGTTGCGGTTTTGACGTTAATTGCTACAGTTGTTGGTGTTGTGCTTAGTAGATGGGATAATAAAAGTGATATTAAGCGTTGGGTGAATGAATATTTTCATTCGGGGTATCGTGCAAATGAAACTCCTCAATCAGGAAGTACGGTTGAACTTGACTTCAACTATAGAAGAATACGTACGGCGTCATTTTATATGATAGGTGGTGATATATATATGGGTATGTATCAGAAATATGGACATACAGGTACTTATTATACTGTTAGTTGGAAAAAGACAGATGAGGGTCCGTATGATAATGTGTTTTATTTGTACGATGGTGCTACTAATGGGAATGGACCACAACATTATGGAGAATGTGAAATAGGCTATAATTATAATAAGAGTATTTATCATTTGAGAGTGGATAAGGCGAATTTTATAGATGATCCATCACTTGTGGTACTTGATTTAGCAGCTTATTAATATACTACATATTTATCTGCAGGGTGTGAGCATAATAGAAAGGGTATTGATTTATGAAGATAAATGGGCTTAGGATAAAAAATAAATCCATAGATGTAGCTGATATCAATATGGATTTTACATATAACGGAATATATCGGATCATGGGAGAAGTTGGGTGTGGTAAGACTACTTTGATTGAGACGATACTTTTCGGACATGAGAATATCGAATTTGATGACAAAGAGAAGGAATTGTATGAAAAGGACCGAAACAGTCTTTTTTCGTATATGAGTCAGTATCGGTATCCGATAGATGTGAAGGTTGGAGATTTTATCTCGAGGGGTAATCGTCTCGATAGTGTAAAGCTTAGGAGACTTTTGGAACGGTTTGGCTTTGATGAGAGTATTCTTGATAGGAAGTATAAAAGTCTTTCGGGTGGAGAAAGCGTTAAGATTAACTTTATAACAGCCTTTATGAAGGATAGAAAATACTTGATACTTGATGAGCCTACCAATCATCTCGATGATGATTCGGTAGAAGTTGTTAAGGAATTGCTTGAAAGTATAAGGAATCATAAGGTTATAATCGTGGTATCCCATGATGACAGGTTTGATATAAAGTCGGATGTTGATTATGTTTATGAAGCAGGTCGTGTTGTCAGATATAAAGAGATAGTTGAAGATAAAAAAAGTACAGCTGATAAGATGACGATTAAAGGTTATGGCGATATAATGATGAAATCGCTGAAAAACCTTGCTTTCTTTGCAACGGTTGTTATACTAGCGTTTGTTTCATCTTTCCTAACTTCATATAATTCATCGTATGTAAGGGAGAATGTCCCTGTGCCTCCAAAGAAAATCCCTGACAATGTTATCTGTGTACATAATTTTACGGATAAGTTTGATGATGTGAATAAAGAATATGCTTCATACAGGGGAATCATGTTAAAACATACCGGAAAGAAGATAAAAAGCGCAGATATTGAACATATTCTTGAGATAGATGGCGTAAAGGAAGTTATCATAGGAGATATTTTCGCAGTTGAGGATCGTAGCAGAATTGCTTCTGAGGGAAAAAAGGAATCATTCACGATGCCTTTTTTTGTATATGAGAATTTCAGGAATCTTTATTACTTGACAAATTATTTTAACACGAGTGTTTTTGAACTTGTTGGTAGATATCCGTCAGATAACACAAATGAAATTGTGCTTGATTATGACACGTTGAGGGAAATAAGTGGAAAAGACTTTGAGTCATATGAAGATGCAATAGGTACCATTATCCGATATGAAGAAAGAGGGGTGACGCGTGATTTTGTAGTTAGTGGTGTTCTTGGTGGTAATGGCAAGGGCCTGATAGTATCATATAACGGCGATGATTATGATAGCACATACTACAGTATAGATAAATCAAACGTTTATGACATAAAGAATATCCTTATGGATAATTATAAGAGGTTTATGGGGTATTATTCGGATGAAGAAGGGGGTGATATGGTAATTGATGAAGAGGCATATGATATGCTTTTGAACGTCTTTATTATCATAGATCCTGAGCGTGAACAGGACGTTATAGATAAACTTTATGAATACAACGGATCTGTCGGATATCAAAGTAATATAACGCAGGAGTATGCTCATAATAAGATGATGAAGGAAAGACTGACTGATATGCTTAAGAAAAATGCTTTGATAACTTTGATAGTTATCTGCGTTTTGTTGTTAGTTAATTATTCTTCTATGAAGTATAACTATGGAACACTTAGGGAGTACAGTAATTACTTTGTTAACAGAAAGAAGATATATAGATATTATTATATGCTGACTAATGGTGCTATGGCTATAGGATTGATGCTCATGATAGTATTAGCGTGGTATTCAAGCTGTGTGAAGGATATCTATGATATCAGAAAAGACATGACTAATGCTATTGTTCCAGCATGGGTTGCTGCTGATCTTGTATGCTGTTATATCGCGATACTTATATTCAACGTTATAATGAAGAAGAGGGCTGAAAGATTATAATGAGACTCTATTATGATGAACTAGTATATAAAAAGCGCAGGCTTCTTGATGAAGGCAGCATAGATGTGGAATTAGAAAGCATCACGCTTATAAAGGGGATGAACGGAAGTGGAAAAAGTACTCTTGTTCGCAATGCTTTTTTGAATGATAAGAATATAGTGCATGATATGGTCTATGTGGATCAGAATAGTAGAGTGGCTATGGGATTTATGGATGTTCTTATGAATATATCCATGAGTTGTGATAAAAAGCGTAATCAGGATATTAAAGAAAGACTTATAGCTCTTGATTTTGGCTTTTTACTTGATAAGAATCCATTTGGCTTAAGCGGTGGTGAAAAAAGGCTTGTTTATCTGTTAAGAGGCTTATTTTCTGATGAGAAGATTGTGATAATCGATGAACCTACGAATGATCTTGATAACGATAAGGTTATGAAGGTGGCCTCTATGCTTAAAGAGTTTTCAAAGACTAAGGCTATTGTTATCATATCTCATGATTCAAGAATGCAAAGAATCGCTGACAAGATTTATGTTATAAAGGATCAAAAGATCACTTGTAACAGTGATGCAACTACCAACAGCGGTAAACTTGATTTTAGGGAAATAAAGAAGGATAAACACATATTTTATCGGCTTATAGGATTTAACTTTGTAAGTGTATTGTTAGCGGGATTGATCCTGTACGTCTATATACAGAAGGTATCAGATTATGAAGTCAATATTATGAATAATAATGCTGATAGGATATATGAGTGTAACGATAAGTATCTGCATATAAAAGCTGCAATGGATTCTCTCAGGTATGATAGTGTTCAGAGTAGAAGTTGGGTTAGCGCTATATTGATGCCTGGTTTAGCGGGAAAAATAGAAGAAGATACATATATCAGCTTATATAAGGATCTTAATAATCAGAAGAACAATTCAACTGGAGGTATGACAAGAGATGAATTTGAGAAATTGCTTGAAAAGATACCGTGTTCTATAAAGGGGCTTGGATATCATGACGAAGAGTCTTTCTCTATATATCCGCTTGAATGGTATGATAATGAGCGTAAGATTCATATAGAAATCGAGGAGTACTGCTTTGGTATAGAGAGTGAAGAATATGAAGCCTGTGCAAAAGAACTTTGCAATCTATATGAAGTGAGTTATGCAGTGGTTGTCTTTAAAAACAATAAGGGACTCACGGATTTTATTAATTCCGAATACTATTACTTGCTATGTGACAGCGACGCAAGGGTGAGGTATTCGGGTTTTATGGATGATATTCGGACTCTCAAAGGGATGGGAGACTGTATCAGTGTAATATATGTATTTCTTAGGGTGATTGTTGTTATAGTCCTTGCAGACGTAATATATCTGTTTATATACATGAAAATCAACAAGGAAAAACTCCTTTCGCTTCGTAATTATGATTATGACAGGGATGATATTACTTCATATATGGTCAGTACGTCCAACGGAAGAGTGCTGAAACTTACAATGTGTGCAATTGCCATATGGTATGGTATAAAAACAGTAAATCGATTGGATGACCGAGGTGCTATAATGTGGCCAATTGTATTTTGCATGATATTCAGTCTGACTTATGGGATTGAAGCCTGGATAATGAGACAATATATGAAAAAGGTATACGATTGGAGATTTCAATGATAGTATTGATCATAAAGATATATATAGTCACGTGGCTCAGTATGTTTTTGCATGAAGTGGCTCATCTTTTATCGGCGCTTTTTTTGAGAATAAAGGTTGCGAGATTCAAGGCAGGAGACGAATTCTTTGCTCTTCATATAGGTAAAGTGAGTGTGTCGCCAATGGTTGGACCGGGATATGTTGCGGTTTATCCAGTAACTGTAAAGGGTAAGAGAAGTGGAAGTGTATTCTTCTTTTCGGGTGCGCTGATGAATATACTTATAGCAGTAATTGTGCGTTTTGTACCGGGGATTAGTGGTATTGCCATGGATTACAGTGTTTCTTTCAATATTTCGATGGCAGTATTTTCTTTGTTGCCATTTGTTCGAGGCAACGATATGAACGAATATCGTAGTTTGAAAAAAGCTATAGATATTTGAGATGATATATGATAAAATGTCTCATAGACACGTAAAGTCTCAATTTAGGAAAGGATTATTTAGATATGTCAAATCCAATAGTACAGTTTAATATCGCAGGAAAGGGTGTAATCAAGGCGGAGCTTTATCCGGATATAGCACCTGCAACAGTTGAGAACTTTGTAAAACTCGTTAATGAGAAGTTCTATGATGGACTTATATTCCACA
>DOVJ01000039.1 GCA_003520145.1 Eubacterium sp. | reverse complement strand
TGCAAAAAGATAGAAATCTTGACGTGTCCCAATGATTATTTTTTCCCAGTCACGTGTCCCAATGATTATTTTTTTCAATAATTGCAACACTTTTCATCTTTTCCGACTCTATATATACAGAAACATCTATAAGAGGTTAATATGACGTCAGAACAGTTTATTGATGAATACAACAGAATATACAAAGACATGTATAAGCTTGCATTATACACCCTGGGTAATCCCGAAGACGCCAAGGATTGTGTATCTGACACAGTTTATGAAGCCTACAAAAACCTTCACAAGCTTAGAGACGATTCACTTTTCCACAATTGGATCTTCAAGATTCTCTCCAATCGCTGCAAGCGATATATAGGTTTTATGATAACAAGACGTGAACGCTTAACAGAACTCCCTGAAGATGATGGATTTGCTTCTACATCTGGCGATCCTCTTGACATGGCT
Source organism: Eubacterium sp. (assembly GCA_003520145.1). Lineage (GTDB taxonomy): Bacteria > Bacillota > Clostridia > Lachnospirales > Lachnospiraceae > UBA9775. The sequence continues at coordinate 3,044 of DOVJ01000039.1, read as the reverse complement.
ATAGTCAAAGATGCTCTTTTTACACTTTCCAAGAAAGAGCGTCTCATAGTTAACATGATACTCATAGCAGGATTTAACAGCAGAGAAGTTGCCACAGAGCTTCACTCTAAGGATACCACTATCAGAAGTACCTATAACAGAGCGCTAAAAAAGATGCAAGCTGTATTAGATGAAAAGAACGGAGGCAAAGCATGAACAAACAAATCGAAGACCTGATTAAGAATACGAACCCGAAAGTTCCTACAGAACTACAGCCAGACCATATAAGGCTCACCAAAAAGCACAGAAAGATCAATCCTATGTATGCTGCTCTTCCAGTCGCTGCATGTATAACACTCCTTGTTGGAATCTTAGCTTTTAACAATCGAGGAATTGGCACTAAGAAGACTTATAAATCGGAACCAACCAAACAATCGCAAGGCATAACCAACTCCGATAACACTCTGAAAAAAGACGGTAACGCATACAGTCTGGCCTTCAAAGCATTTCAGACATACCGTACAAGAACTGTCTACTATACAAGTGGTTCTGTTTATACAGAAGGCGATCTTGTATCCAACTCAATCACGTCAGTCAAGAAGGGTGCCGAAGTTCGCGATGGCTCGCCATCTTCGACCGCAGGCGATTATTCACAAACCAATACCCGCCACGAGAACATCGATGAAGGCTCTATGGTTAAAACCGACGGAACATACATATATGCGCTTGACCACATCGCAGATAACCAAAAACCCGGATCACGTGCGGCCATGCAGGTAACCATCTACAAAGCCAACGGTTCCTCTCCTGCTAAGATTTCTTCCATAGAGGTTTCTTCGTACACCCGCGACATGTATCTTCACGGTGACAAGCTGGTTATCATCTCATGTATACCACAAAACGACGATCCTTCTGCAGTAAGAAGAACCGGTTATGAGACATACGCAACCTTCTATGACCTAACCAACATCGAGAACCCTAAGGCAAATGCTACGATACACTTGGAAGGTTCCTACAACACTTCAAGACTCACTGGCGATACACTCTATCTCATCACTGACGTATATAAGTACAGCTATGGTATAGAATACGATGAGACAGACTATTCAACCTACATACCTACAGTTAACGGTCAGGTCGTACCAGAAGGTTGTATAGATATCGCTCCAGGTACAAGAACTCCGGACTTCACAACGATCATCTCTGTAGACACAAAGAAAGAAGAAATCGTAGATACCAAGAGCATATTAGGAAGCGGCGATATATATATGAGTGATTCTGCCATTTATCACCTTGCTGGATACTACAAAAGAACACTCTTTACAGTTATCGATGAAGCCTTAGGTACAGAACTTGACGATTCTAGCAATCAGCTCTCTATCATCAAGATTCCATATGACAGCAATGGCAACTTTGAAGAAGAACTCATCCAGAGTGTGAACGGCAGCATCAACGACGATTATTCAATAGATGAATACAAGGATTACTTAAGACTTGTAACAACATGCTACACCAATCAGGGCACGTCTGCAGCCTTATATATCCTTAATTCCAATCTTGATATAACCGGCAGCATAGAAGATATCGCAAAGGGTGAAACAGTAAGAAGCGTTCGCTTCTTAGGAGATATCGGATACTTCGTAACATTTAGAAATACCGACCCGCTCTTCTCAGTAGACTTAAAAGATCCGACCAATCCAAAGATAATCGGCGAGCTCAAGATTCCAGGCTTCTCCGCCTACCTTCACCCTATCGATGAGAATCATCTTCTCGGCATAGGCCTAGAATATCAGGAAATCGGCGAAAGGCTCAACTTCAAGGGAATCAAGGTCTCTATCTACGATATAAGTGATCCTACTGATGTCAAGGAAACCAAGAAAACCGTGTTCGATAAGCTCTATAGCGCAAGCCCTATAAACGACCCGAACAACTTCTTCTACGACAGCAAATCAGGGCTCATAGGCTTTGGTGTGAGTGGCTACACCTCATCAAGTGTGTCTGTCAACCAGGGCAACTGCTATATGGTATGCGACATAACTGGCGATACCATCAAGGCGGTCTACCAGAGTAAGCCTAGCGATACTTACAAGTACTCATCTACTTACGGCTTATATATAGGCAACTACATCTATATACTTCCTCTTGATGGAACTATAGAAGCAGTTAAGATGCCATGATATAGAAATCCCTCGGATGTAATATGCACCCGAGGGATAACTTTTCATGCAGGTATTCTCTTTTTATTCAAGTCTCGCACCGCAAGACTTGCGCGCTGGATTCAGGTTTCAATCCATACTATCTAGTAATTCCTTAACAACTCTACTTACAACTCTAGGATCGAAGCTTCCACGCCCTTTTTTCATGACCTGACCAACTATGTATCCCATAGCTCTGTCACGCCCCTTTTTATAATCTGCTACAGATTCAGGATTCTCGCTTATAGCAGCAAGAGCTGCTTCCCTTACAAGCTTATCCTGCATATCACCAGTTATCAGATATAGATTATTCTCCTTAAGATATTCTTCTATATCCACACCTTGACGACAATTAAGCTCATAAACCTCCTTGGCAGACGTTAAGCTTATCTTCCCGTTAGTATATAATACTATCACCTTCGAAAGCGACTTTGCATCCCAAGCAAAGGCTTCCTTCATATCGCCTTCGATTCTTGTGACTTCTCCAAGCATCCACTTGGCAGTTTCTACAGGATTATTAGTCAGAGCTGCGACCTCTTCAAAAAAGTCAGCATATCTTTTAGAAAGAGTTAATTGAGCTGCTGAAGCCTCTGGTATTCCTAAGGCTTCATACTTTTTTATACGTTCTCTTCTAAATACAGGCATAGATTCTCTTACCTTACAGATCTCTTCTTCGCTTATAACGATCATACCCATATCAGGCTCTGGAAAGTATCTATAATCAGCTCTTTCTTCTTTAGAGCGCATAACTATAGCTTTTCCATTCACATCATCCCAGCGTAGCGTCTCCATCTCTACGACGCCCCCGCTTTCTATAAGTGCTATCTGCCTCTTACTCTCATAATCTATTGCGCGCCTTATAGATGCAAG
>DOVJ01000228.1 GCA_003520145.1 Eubacterium sp. | reverse complement strand
TCGCAGGTTCATCTTCTGTTCCTGCTCACGTAGAGATGATGGGTCTCATCGGTATGGGTAACAACCCTATGGTTGGTGCAACAGTTGCATGTGCAGTTGCTATCGAAGAGGCTATGAAGGGCTGATCTGATAATTAGATAAGTACTAATACTGAAGGGGGTGTAGAATAACCCCCTTTTTGTTATTTTACAGCCCCTTTCTTTTGCCTTAATTATGTGCTATACTGACTATAACAGATAATCTCACAAAAAGGAGTATTCTATGGCTGGAAGAAAGAAAAAAATCAAGACAAAATCACTTATCATAACCTTCATACTTTTCGCTGTAGTTTCTGTTGTGATCGGTTTCATCGTCTACAACAATTACATCAAAAAGTACAATTATACCAATCCCGATGACGCAACAGGTAATACTGCAGGCAATCTTATTAACGGTGGAAAGTTCTGCGAAAAGGATGGTTACATATACTTTAGCAATGTATATGACAGCAATACTCTCTGGCGTATGAAGAGTAACTGCAGCAGTCCAAAGAAGCTTGGCTATGACAGTGCATCTTCTATCAACGTATATGGTGACTTCATATACTTTTCTAAGTATGATGTTAACTGGCGAGGCAGTAAGGATACCGGCCTCATCCGAGTCACAACCAAGGGTAAGGATAGAAAAGCACTCTCTTCTTACAACATAACAACTATCAACCTCGTAGGAAACAGTCTCTATCTTCTTGCTTCTCCTGATAATAAGCTGAATCACCTCTATCGCTTTGATATCAAGGACAACAAGATGACTCAGATAAGCGATCAGGCTTACAACCCATCATCTATAGACGGTAACATCATGTATTTTTCAAACTTAGGAAAAACACATGCTGTATCTAGGATGTCCCTTGTTAATTACCAGGTAAGCCCTTACTTCGAGTCTAACTCCTATAAAGCGATATATACTAAGCAGTACACTTATTATATCGATCTCGATGCTAATTATTCACTTGTTAAGGTCAACAACTCAACTGGTGACAGAACTGTTCTTTTTGAAGGTTCCAAGGACAACATGTGCATCACATACAACTTTACCGACAACTATGTATATTACTATGTTCAGACCCCAGAAAAGTCTCTGCTTTACAGATGCGACCAATCAGGTAACTCTGCGCAGAAGTTATTCGAAGGTACCATAGATGGTATATTCTGCACGAGTGAATATACATTTGTAACTATGTACAAGGACAAGCACATATACAGATTCAAAAACTCCGCCGCTAGTCCTGCGGCAGAGCTTCTAGAAGTTCGATAATTCTTTTGTTAAGCAGAGGATGCACCATATATGGCGCAATCTCTGAAAGCGGTTTTAATACAAAGTACCTAAGCGGTATCTGGGGATGAGGAACCATGAGATTCTCTGTTTGGATGATTGCATCATCGTAAAACAGGATGTCCACATCAAGGGTTCTTGGTCCCCATTTTATATTGCGCTCACGCTTTGCATCCTTTTCTATAGACTGTGTCTTAAAAAGAAGCTCTTGCGGTGTATAGAGAGTTCTTATACCCACACAGGCATTGATAAAATCAGGCTGTTCCGTATATCCATACGGCTTGGTTTCGATATAATCAGACACCTTGTCAACGATTATGTTCTCATCGGCATCCATCGCATCTATGGCCATATCTATATAGCCTTCTCTCTCGCCCATATTCGAACCAAGCGACAGGTACACTTCATGCCAGCTTCTTACTATACTGACTCCCACATAATCAACAGGAAGTCCAACAGGCGCTTCAGGCTTCTTGATTTCCAGTTCTATCCTTCTTATCTCCTTGTGAGACTTGAGGATTCTGTCAGCAAGATTCTCAGCCAGTGACTCTATAAGATTATAAGAGTGCGTCTTCGTGAATTCATCGATAAATGCGCATATCCGTCCATAGTCAACGGTTTTATCAAGGTTATCCGTAAGTCCCGCAGGCCTTATGTCGTAATCAAGAACAGCGCTTATTATAAACTTTTGCTTTAATTCGCGCTCCTTGTCGAATACACCATGCTTAGCATAGATTATGAGATTTTCTATTCTGATCTTATCCATGTATTTGTCTAGCTCTCCATTATTGCGGCAACAAGATTCATCGCCTGAGCATTCTCTGCTATGTTATGAACTCTTACATACTCATATCCTGATAGATACGCAAGTACGCTCGTTGTACATGTTCCTATGACTCTCTTATCTTTCTCAAGTCCTAAGGTATTGCCGATGAAGGACTTGTTCGAAGCAGCCAAAAGCATAGGATAGCCAAGTTCATTGAATCGCCTGAGATTCTTCATAACCTGAAGATTCTGTTTGGTATCCTTAGCAAATCCTATTCCCGGGTCAAGTATGATCTTATCATCAGTTATCCCGGCTTTTTTAGCAATCTCAACCGATTCCTTAAGGTCAAGAAGCATATCTTCTATTAGGTCATCATATACAGCTTCTTTTCTGTTATGCATGAGTATGCATGATGCGTCATACTCCTTGATTATTCCAGCCATACGAGGATCCCACTTTAAGCCCCATATATCGTTGATCATATCAGCTCCAGACTTAAGACCTTCCCTTGCAACATCGGGCTTATATGTATCAAGTGATACTATAGCTTCAGGATACTCCTTCTTGATAGCTTCTATAACGCTGCACACACGGCTTATCTCTTCTTCGATACTAACAGGCGTAAACCCAGGTCTTGTAGATTCTCCGCCAACATCGATGATTTCTGCACCTTCTTCAAGCATGACACCCACTCTTTTCAAAGCGCTGTCAACATCTATATATCTACCGCCATCATAAAATGAATCCGGAGTAACATTAAGTATACCCATGATCTTCATTATGACATGATCCTCCTGTTTTTTCTATCCTCTGGCCAGTTACACTCATCATAAGCATCGCACATCTCACAGAGTCTGCTCTTCTTATCAGCCCTGTACATAAGTCCGGATATATCATCATAATCTGCGATATACTTATTGCCGTGATTAAATATAGCATCAGCAACATAATTGATTATATCATCATCAACCTGAAGGTCTCCGAGTATCTTCCTTGCAACATAAGCGCCTGCCTCATCATGATTAGTAAACTCTTCGAATTCACTGCATCTTCCGATATCATGCAAAAGTGCTGCTGTATATATAAGGTCCTTAGAGATGCCAAGACCTCTCTCTAGATTCTCTATGTAAGCTATTCTCGCTACATTTAAAAAATGCGCAAAATCATGCTTGCAAAACTTTCTATCTGCTTCCTCAGCTTCAAGTGTTCCAACAAGTCTCTTGTATTCTTCATGCTCTACGAGCTGATTTGTAAGATCCATACTAACCTCCGGCATATATTTTTTTGATTTGACCAAGATATGAAAGAGACCCAGTAACCACATAAGTCCTCTTTTCGTTCTTCATCTTATCGCATAATTCTTCATAAGAAGATATGTAACTAACTCTCTCAAAACCTTTATCTTTGATCGCGCGAAGAAGCTTTTCGCCTCCTAGGTTTCTTGCCCCTACAGCATCCACACATATGTATTCATAAGCAAGTGGCAACGTAGTATCTATGATATAATCGTAATCCTTATCAGCGAATACCCCGATAACAAAGCTTATATCCTTGTAAGAATCCGCCTTAAGGCGCTTACAAAGCGCATCAATCGCAGGTCTGTTATGAGCACCATCAAGTATCACCACAGGATCAGTAGATATCATATCATATCTGCAAGGCATATACGTATTCCTGATACCTCTTGTGACAGCATCATCATCCACTTTGCCAAAAAGCTTCTTAAGTCCTTCTGCTGAAGCTATAACAAGATCTATGTTCTTCTTGGCATAATCAGAAGAATCACTCTTAACCATACGGCAGACTGCAGAATTATCCTTAGCAACACCCTCTATAACTGTGTCAACCGCGCGATTGGTCGAAGTGCTATATACATAAGTACCCGGCTTTATGATACCTGCTTTTTCTCTCGCAATCTTCTCTAATGTATCTCCAAGTATAGCCATATGATCATAGCCTATACTTGTTATGATACTCATAACTGTAGTCATTACTACATTCGTAGCATCCGACTTTCCACCAAGACCGCACTCTGTGACACATACATCACATGATTGTTCCTTAAAGTAGCTCCATGCCACGCAAGTCTCTATCTCAAATGCTGTGAGTCCCTTATCAGAATATGCAGTAACAAGCCTTGCATAATCCTCCTTAGAGATCTCTCTACCATCCACTTTTATTATATCAAGAGGATCAACTATGGAAGGCGATGTGTACAAACCGACTCTGTATCCACTCTCTGTAAGGATATTGGCAATCATCGTGGCCACACTGCCCTTACCGTTGGTACCGGCAACCTGAATAGTCTTAATATCATATCCTATGCTGTCATAAGCCTTCTTCACAGGCTCAAGATCGAATATCATGCCCTTTGCCTGCTGTAAACTCGCAAGAAACTCACGCGCTTCACTGTAATTCATACCCTGAACCTCTTCTTATATCTCATCAACTACCTGAAATATATAAAACTTAAGATACAGCGATTCGTCGTTAGACCACAATATCGGATGATCACTCGACTGAGTTCTGTACTCTACCTGACGAAGTCTCTTATGAGCACTCTTAGCAGCCTGCATGAGCATATTAGTAAAAAGCTCAGGTGTCATGAAGTGCGAGCATGAACATGTAGCAAGAAAACCACCATTCTTGACAAGCTTCATGCCTCTTATGTTGATATCCCTGTATCCGTTAGTAGCATTCTTAACCGACTTCCTCGACTTTGTAAATGCAGGTGGATCAAGGATGACAAGGTCATAGGTCTCCTTCTCTTCGTACAGTCTTGGCAACAACTCGAACACATCCTCACATATGAAGTCCATACGGTCTTCAAAACCGTTCAGTACAGCGTTGGCTTTTGCCATCTCTATGGCGGTATCAGACGCATCTACAGCCGTAACATGCTTTGCCCCCGCGAAAGCCGCATTAAGAGCAAATGAACCTGTATGTGTAAAGCAGTCCAAAACCTTAGCTCCCTTTGAAAAAGGATGTATTGCAAGACGATTATACTTCTGATCAAGGAAGAATCCTGTCTTCTGTCCGTCTGCAACATCTACATAATACTTAACGCCATTCTCGATTATATTGACTTTAGTATCAAAAGGTTCACCTATGAAGTCCTTAACCATAGGCATACCTTCTAAGGTACGTTCCTTATTATCACTTCTTTCATAGACACCCTTGATAGTGATGTCATCTTCTGCAAGAATACTCTTTAGCTTATCAACAATCATAAGCTTAAAACGTTCTATTCCAAGTGTGAGGGACTGTACAACAAGGCAATCAGAATACTTATCAACCACTATACCAGGCAGAAAATCCGCTTCTCCGAATATAAGTCTGCAGCAGTTAAGATCCACAACCTTTTTTCTATACTCATAGGCATCCTTGCATCTTCTCTCAATAAGTGCTTCATCAACAGGTACATCCTTATGCTTCGACATGATTCTTATGGTTATGACAGACTTTCTGTTGATATAACCATAGCCAAGAAAATAATCATCAAAATCATGGACTTCAACTATATCACCGTCAGTCACACCATCTTCGATTCTTTCTATCTCATTATCATATATCCAACTGCCACCAGCCTTAAACTGCCTGCCAGCGCCTTTTTTTATAAATACCTGTTTCATCATTATCTCACCTATTTGAATAATCTCTTAAGATAAGCCTCTATCTCATCAAGTTTAGTATCTATATCATCTCCATCAAGTATATTCTCGAAGAAGATATCCAGTCTAAGATAAAAATCCGCCACATCCATAAGTCTGATCTTAAGCGTAGAATTCTCATAAGACTTATATATATTGGCTATATTACTTTCAGCGCCTTCAACCAGCCTTGCACTGTAATATTCAGTTTCAGTGGCTATGTTAGAAGCATCCTCATATGAGAGGAATTTTGCAAGCTCACACGAAGCACCAACACTTTTTGAAAAAGGATTAACGCATACGCAATATGTATCTGCAAGAGAAGAAGCACTTCCTCCAGTTTCAACAGACGGTATAAGTTCAACACTGTACTTGAAGTTTTCACCCTTCTTACTCTCAATCTCATCAAGCTGTGAACTTCTGACAAGACTATAGAGTATCTTGCCATCTAAGAATACTTCTGCGGAAGTCTTATCCTTAACAGTATCACGCTTTATGTTGAAGAATCTGACAACCTCTTTCATAGTTTCAAGTCCAGCCTTTGACTTTTCATTCTTAAAGCTGATACTTTTTCTGTCCGCGCCACTCTTTCCACACACAGAAACATCAGAACCTATAAAGCTGTAATCTGCATATATATCATTCAGATCCCAGAAGAATATCTGATCAAGCACAACACCTTCACCTATCTCTATGTTCGAAGATATATCCTCCATCTCGCTATAGGTTTTCGGTACCTTATCACTTATATTCTTATTGCAGACCATAACGCATGTATCAAAAGCGTATGGATACGCATAAAGCTTATTCTTATATGTACATGCTTCAAGCGCATTTGACGAAAAGTTCTCCTTAGTGAAGAACTCGCCGGTAACTTCTGTCACTACTCCGCCCATATAGGCTTTCTCAAGGTTCTCGGTACTCATGACATATATATCTATGATTTCTTTACTAGAATTACTGTTGATAACACTCTCGACAAAGCTGGTGTTCTTAAGGTAATTCACGCTGACTTTAACATTCGGATGAGTCTTGTTAAAGCGTTCAACCGCCGCGTTCAGATGTGAAATCATAGAATTATTGTCACAATATAGGTTGAGAGAATAATTCTTCTTCTCGTCGTATTTGTCATATAGATCAACCTTCACCGATTCTTTTGTTTTCTCAGTTTTCTTGGATTTACAAGAAGTCATACAAAAAAGGCAGAGAAATAAGAGAAATAATCTTAACGCTCTATTCATAAACAATCCTTAATTATATCGATCATAGAATCCACATCAGCCTCTGTTATAACAAGAGGTGGTAAGAATCTGATGACATTCTTAGCTGCTGTTATAAGTATCAGTCCCTTATCCATGGCTTTCTTAACCACATCACCAGCAGTTACATCTTCACTTAATTCGATGCCCTGGATAAGTCCCATACCTCTGTGGTCCTTGATACACGACTTAGAATTCTTCAATTCTTCAAGTTTATCATACATATATGATCCGACTTTTTCTACGTGATTAAGAAGATCAAGTTCCTCATACTGATCAAGAACAGCATTGCAAGCAGCAGTTGCAAGTGGATTACCACCATATGTTGAACCATGATCTCCTGCTACAAGCACATCACGCGCCTTACCTCTTACCATGAAGCCGCCAAGAGGAACACCACATCCGATAGCCTTAGCAACAGTAACAACATCAGGAAGAACTCCGTACTGATCATAAGCAAACATCTTACCTGTACGTCCCATACCGCACTGTATCTCATCGAGTATCATAAGAAGATTATTATCATCGCAAAGCTTGCGAACGCCCTCTATGAACTCAGGTGTTGCAGGTGTTATGCCGCCTTCACCCTGAATAGTCTCCATGATTATCGCGCAGGTCTTATCGCTGATCAAAGCCTTCACACTGTCAAGGTCATTGTATGTGGCAAATCTTATACCAGGAATCAATGGACCAAAAGGATCCTGATACTTATGATTAGCAGTAACTGACAAAGCGCCCATACTTCTTCCGTGGAAAGAAGAGCTCATAGCGATAACCTCATGATCATGCGTATTATCTCTTAAAAAGCCAAACTTCTTAGCAACCTTCAAAGCACCTTCTATAGCCTCTGTACCCGAATTGGTAAAGAATATCTTATCCATATGAGCCGCAGCAGTTATGCGCCTTGCGGCATTAGCCATAGGAAGCGAATAAAAGTAATTAGATGTGTGTATGATCTTGTCAACCTGAGCCTTAATAGCATCATTAAAGTACTTATTGTTATAACCAAGTGCAAATACAGCTATACCTGCACAAAAATCCAGATAACTCTTGCCATCGTTGTCATACAGATGAACTCCATCACCGTGATCAAATACTATCTGATAACGGTTATAGGTATGTATGAGCGACTTTTCAGCCATATCTATAATCTTACTTGTCTCCATTGTAATACCTCTCAGCATCATTGTTCAATATAGCAGTTCCGATACCCTTATTGGTAAATATCTCAAGAAGAAGGCAATGTGCTCTTCTTCCATCAAGGATATGCACTCTGTTAACACCATTCTCGATTGCTTCGATACAGTTGTTAAGCTTAGGAAGCATACCGCCGCCTATAAAGCCTGTACCGATGAGTTCTCTTGCCTCATCTATAGTAAGCTCAGATATAAGAGTAGACTTATCTGCAGGATCCTTATATACGCCCTCTATATCAGTGAGGAAAGCAAGCTTTTCAGCCTTAACGCCCCTTGCTATAGCACATGCAGCATCGTCAGCGTTGATATTATAAGTGTTGAATTCGCTATCGATACCTATAGGTGCGATAACCGGAAGGAAATCATTCTCAAGAAGTTTCATGATGAGCGTTGTATCAACTTCCTTGATATCTCCCACATAACCTATATCTTCACCGTTAGAATACTTCTTCACACACTTTAACATAGCGCCGTCCTTGCCACTCACACCGACAGCCTTAACACCAAGCTCCGATATCATATTCACAAGAGACTTGTTAACCTTATTGAGAACCATCTCGGCAATCTCCATAGTCGGCTCATCGGTATAACGAAGACCATTGACAAAATGTGTCTCTATGCCGGTCTTGTTTGCCCACTTTGTGATTTCCTTACCGCCGCCATGTACGATGATAGGCTTGAAGCCTACAAGCTTTAAAAGTACTACATCAGCTATGACCTGACGCTTGAGATTCTCGTCAACCATAGCACTTCCGCCGTACTTAACAACTATGATCTTTCTGTTAAACTTCTGTATATAAGGCAATGCCTCTATGAGCACTTCCGCTTTTGCCTGTTCCCTAGTTAATTCTTCCATCTTAACATAATCCTTTCTATCAGCTTCTGTAATCAGCATTGATCTTAACATAATCAAAAGTGAGGTCACAACCCCATGCAGTTGCTTCGTAGTCGCCTTCCTTCATGTCGACGATGGCACTTACTTCCTTCTGCGAAAGTATCTTAGTAGCTTCCTCTTCGGAATAACCTGTAGCAACACCATTCTCAACTATCTTAAGGAAACCTGCGCTACTTTTGAAGTAGATATCTACCTTCTCAGGATCAAAATCAGCTCC
>DOVJ01000084.1 GCA_003520145.1 Eubacterium sp. | reverse complement strand
TTATATCACTTCAGGAGATTCATTCAACTATACAGTAAGATAGTGTAAAAAAGCAATCTCCAGGACACACTGCGATTTCTATACTCTCGCGTGCATCAATTAGCAAAGCCCTCTCGCAAACTCGCGACTTCGTCGCTCAAACACGTGCTTCGGGCTTTGCATTAGCACGCAAGAGTATGACGAAATCTCGCGAATCGTCCTGGAGATTGCTTTTTTACGTTTTTCTTATTGGCTAGCAGATGTGAAAAACATAATCTCCAGGATACATGTCGATTTCTATACTCTCGCGAATCGTCCTGGAGATTGCTTTTTACGTTTATGAGGTTATCAAGGAAGATAAGCCTAGGTTAAGCGAAAGAGCAAGAGCAGAGATTAGGGCAGACCTTAAGGACGCACCTATGGATGCACTTGTAAGCGCTTGTAACTCGATAAAATAATCAAACACACACTGCGACTTCTTTGACATCTAATTATATTATGTGTATAATGATATGTGGAGGAGGTGTTATCTATGAGTTTGAGATTTGTTGTAGGTCAGGCTAAGAGTGGAAAGACCGATCATATAGCTGATGAAATTATCAGAGAATCTATTAAAAATCCCCATATCAATTATAATCTTATAGTGCCAGATCAGTTCAAGCTTGAGATGGAAAGTCTTTTTATTAAAAAACATCCTGATCATGGTTTTTTTAATATAGACATATTAGGCTTTAACAGGGCTGCTCATAGGATTTTTGAGGAGAGGCGTTATAAGCCTATGCCAGTATTGGACGAGATGGGAAGGCTTTTGCTTCTTCGTAAGATATATGAGGAAAGCAAGGAAGAATTCCTTTTTTATGACAAGCGTGCTGCTCGTATAGGTTTTATAAAAGAAATCAAATCTGTTATATCTGAATTCATGCAATTCGGTGTTAATGAAGATATTCTTGAGAAGCTTGAAAAAGAGCTGCCTTCTGGGCTTACTATGGCCAAAATCCATGATATGAAAATCATATATGAGAAGTTTTTAAAGCGTATAGAAGGGGAGTATTCGACCTCTGAACATATGCTTTTAGAAGCCTATGCTATTATGGGGGATACTGAATTCGTTAAGAATTCTGTATTCTATATCGATGACTTTTCGACATTTACACCTATTCAGTTGATGGTTATAGAGAAGCTTTTGGTTTGTTCTAGAGGTGTCACTGTAACAGTTCCTATGCCGGTAAGTGTGTATAAATCCTATAATTGTAAGCCGCATGAACTTTTCTTTATATGCAGGGATATGATGGATTCACTTAGTGCTATCGCTGACAAGAATCATATCTTGAAGGAAGAAGCTGTAATGATTGAGGCGGATTCTTCTGAGTCATACGAAAGCCCTGAACTTGGATTTTTGATGGAGAACCTCTTCAGACATAAGGCTGAATATACGGAAGAATGTGATAATATAGGCATATATGAGGCCAATACACCTCTTGATGAGATAAGATTTGTTGCAAACAGGATTATGGATCTGTGTGACAAGGGGGTTCACTTTAGTGATATAGCTGTTATCTGTGACAATCACGATTACGATGATCTTATATACAGAACCTTCAATAATTGTGGCATAAGATCATATCTAGATGTCAGAAAGAGCTGCTTTATAAATCCTTATGTTTCTTTTCTTCGAAGTGCACTGAAGATTGTGGCGGATAACTTTTGCTATGAGGACGTTATGAGTTATCTGAAATCCGGTCTTAGCAGCGTGGAAGAGGATGATTCGTCATATCTTGACAGGTATATATTCACTTTTAATCTTAAGGGCTACAAAAAGTACTTGGAAAATATCAATAAGAATAAGGTTACTAACTTTGATGTTGAGAGATTAGAGGCTATTAAGAAGGATTTCCTTGATGATATCATTCCGTTAAGAGAGGGACTTAAGAAGGCGAAAACTTGCGAGAAGATAGTTGAGGTTATCAAAGCATTTGTGGAAAGGTGCGATATAGATGAGCGAATAGATGCTTTTTTTGACAATATCAGTGAGGTATTTCCTGCGAGTGAACTCTTGACTCTTAAGGATGAGACTATTCGTATACGTGAGGCCATAGATGAGCTTCTTGAGCAAATGTGTCGAATCATGGAATCTGAAGTTATAAGTCTTGAGGATTTTTGCGCTATACTTGATACCGGTCTTGAGATGATAAGTATAGCCCATATTCCTGTTCAGAAGGACCTTGTTATGGTTGGTGATATCAGAAGAACAAGGTTATATGATACGAGATATATCTTCTTGATAGGCGCCAATAATACGATTATTCCTAAGTCTAAGAACATAAGTCCAGTCCTTTCTGATCGCGATAAGAGTATACTTAAAGCCCATGATGTTAAGCTTGCTCCTTCTTCTACGGAACTGGCTTACATAGAGAGATTTAATCTCTATTCGATACTTGTGAAAGCGAAGAAAGAATTATGTATAACTTATGCAAGAACTGATCTTGATGGTAAAGCCATACATAGTGCTTATATTATCGAGAATATCAGAAATCTGTATAAGAAGTTGGATATAAAGAGTGTTCAAAGTGCGGGTGAGAATGAATGGATAACCTATCTTAAGGCACATGAGTACACTCCGAGATATGATAATCTTAAGCCAGAGTTGTTAAATAAGCTCTGGAACAACACCTATGAAGCGAGTGTCAGCAATATAGAGAGCTTCTACAGTTGTAATTATACGTTCTTCCTTAAGTATTCTATGAGGCTGAAAACGAAGCAGGTTCAAGAGGTGGATAGCAGAATATTGGGTACTCTCTATCACAATGTTTGCGAGAATATCACGCGTATGCTCATCGATGAGAAAAAAAGTCTCAGTGATTATGATGATGACGCGCTTAAGGAACTGATAAATGCTACGGCTGACAAGACTGTTTTGGAGAAATACGAGGATATCATGATTTCTCAGAACAGAAATCAATTCCTTCTTAATAAGCTTAAGGAAATCCTGTATCTGTCCTTTGACGCTATGAAGCTTCAGCTTTCTCTAGGTTCTTATAAGCTTCAATCAGCTGAGAGAAAGTTCAGACGTGCACTGGATGAATTCGTTATAAAAGGCTCTGTTGACAGAGTAGACCTATGTGAAAAGGATAAAGAAGTTCTTGTTAAGATCGTTGATTATAAGACCTATGATAAGAAGGTTCAATTTTTCAGAATCTTTTACGGACTTGATCTTCAGCTTCCTCTGTATATGAAGCAGATTCTCGAGATTGAGAAGCTCAACCATCCTGACAAGGAAGTAAAGCCAGCCGCTGTATTTTACAATATATTCATGAAGAAGATGCTTGAACTTGATAAGGAAGATGCTCGTGATGAGGAATCACTCAAGAAGAAGTATTATGAACAATACAGGCCAGCTGGAATAGTTGTGTCTGACGAGGATGTTCTTCAATCGCTTGATGATCAGGGCACGGGTTATGTATATGGAAGCAGAGGAAAGACCAGAGTTAGTGGTGAGGAATTCGATGCAATCTTAAAGCTTGCACAGACGAAGCTTGAGCTTGGGGCTGAAGAGATATTAAGCGGCAGTATCGCTACTAATCCTTACAGGATCAAGGGTGAGATGGCTTGTGACAGATGTGACTATGTCGGAATATGTAACCTGAACGATGTTGGCGGTGTTAAGAATATAAGAAAACTCAAGAAACTCTCAAAAGAAGAGGTTTTAGAGCCTTACATGTCTGACAGTGAAGACTAACATTAATCAAAGGAGCTTAAGTTATGAATGATTGGACAACCTATCAGTTAAAAGCCATAACCCAAAGGAATAAAGATATACTTGTAAGTGCCGCTGCCGGATCTGGTAAAACCGCTGTTTTGGTTGAGAGGATAATCAGAATACTGACTGATGATAAAAATCCTGTTGACATAAACAGTCTTGTTGTTGTTACATTTACAAAAGATGCAGCGGAATCTATGAAAGTAAAGATAAGCAAGGCTATTCAGAAATTGATAGATTCTGATGAAAAGTATGATTATCTCAATGCTGTGCTGCCTCAGATTCACAATGCATACATCAAGACTATTGACTCCTTCTGTATGGATATTCTTAAGGAACACTGCATGGAGGCTATGTTAGAACCTGGCTTTACCATAGCTGACCAGGGTGAGATGGTCATAGCCAAAGAAGAAATCATAGATGAAATGCTTGAGGAATACTATGATCCTTCTGGTGACAGATATGAAGCTTTCTTAGCTTGTATGAATAAGCTTATCAACAAAAAAGATGACAGTAACTTCAAGGATATAATACTGGATATCTATAATTCTAGTACGAGTGAACCATGGCCTGAATTGTGGCTTGAATCACTTAAGGGCAGGTATGAAAAAGGATATTACAGCGATTATAAAGACGCTTTGATGAATATTCTGATATGTTTTGCGAATGATCTGTCAAAAGAAATGTTGGATTACAAGATACAGTTAGATAATCTTAAGGCTGGTTTAGATGTTCCGACGAATAAGATGAGCTACAATGATCGAATCGAAAGTATGTTTACAATACTAGAACAGTGGATTGGTGTTGTGCATGAAGGAGACTTTGAAAAATTAGTAAGCTATGATTATGATAAAGTAAGCTTTCAGGGGTGCAGACTTTCTGATTCACAGAAGGAATTAAAGAATCGTCTTGTTAAGATATTTGAAGCTATAAAAGATTATGAGAAGATCTACAAATCTATATCCGATGACAAGATTCTTGAGGAGATAGAAGAAAATCGCGAACTTGTATGCATGATAATTGACTTTACTTTGGATTTTTCTAAGCGTTTTTCGCAGTACAAGAAAAAGAAAAATCTTCTTGAATTCCATGATGTTGAGCAGGCAGTTCTTGGACTTCTTGTCAATAATGAGAATGGCATCAAGAGCTATACTTCGCTTGCAGATGAATTGGCTGACCAGATAGAAGAGATATATATAGATGAATATCAGGACAGCAATAATCTTCAGGAAGAAATCCTTATGTCAATCTCAAAGAGTGCGCGCAATACTAAGCACAATGTATTCATGGTCGGTGATGTGAAGCAGAGCATATATTCTTTCAGAAGTGCAAAGCCTGACCTTTTTGTTGGAAAATATCTTTCTTATCCACATTATGACCCTGAAAAAGAGGATATATCAGATTCAAGGCTTTGTGTCGAACTTAATGCTAACTTTAGAAGCCGTGCTCATGTACTTGATGATATCAATACTATATTTGAGAGAACTATGACGTCTAAGTATGGTGGAATAGATTATGATGAAAGGGCTGCACTGAAGCTTGGAAAAAAGTATGAAGAAGTGGAGGAGCCCCCTAAGACAGAATTCCTTATGATCCAGTCGGACGAAGCTGATGAAGATGTGGATGACACAGAGGGACAGGATCTTGAAGAAGAAGGCGTTATTGTCGCAAAGCGCATCAGAAAACTGATAGAAGATAAGGAAGCGATAATATATGATGGTAACACAAAGTCAATGCGAGCGCCTCATTATGGTGACATAGTCATCCTTATGAGAAGCAAGAAAAACTTTGTTGATTATTCCAAAGCCTTAAGCGACTATGGAATACCAAGTGTTGTTGATGATAACAGTTCGTATTTTTTTAGGTCAGAGATATGTAAGGTCATATCTTTCCTTACCATCATCGACAATACTTACAATGATATCGAACTGTATGATGTTATGACGTCTTACTTTGGAGGGCTTACATCTAACGAGGCTGCTGTGATCAAAACTATGTCTAATAAGCAGTCTATGTACGAGAATATGATGAATTATATAGCTCTTGGTACTGATGATGAGCTGAAAGAAAAGCTAACATGTCTGGATGCTCTTATAGAGCAGTATATAGCTTACAAAAAATGTATGCCTATCAACGAACTTGTGTGGCGAATAATATATGATACTGGCTATTATGACTATATGGACCATTATACAGATGAAAATGAACGTAAACAAAGCCTTGATGCATTAGTAAATCTTGCAAAAACCTATGAAAATACTTCATATTCCGGAGTGTTCAGTTTTCTTAAGTATATAGAAAAGTGCAGAAGGTATAATGTGAGTTATGAGATGTCTAAGGTTGCCGATAACGATGCAGTTCGTCTTATGACCATACATGCGAGTAAAGGCTTGGAATTCCCTATTGTCATACTTGCCAATACGCAGAAAGAATTCAACAGAAAGGATATAGATAGTGGAGTGTTCTTACTTGACAGCAAATACGGCATAACGTCAAGACTCATATATGAAAAGGGTTATAAGAATAGCTTCCTTAAGAAAGTCCTTAAGCTACTAAAAATCCATAATCTTGTCGGTGAGGAATTAAGGCTTCTATATGTGGCTCTCACAAGAGCGATGGATAAGCTGATCATAATAGGTGATCAAAGCAAAATCAAAAAGATCGAGAAGCCTTACAGCAGCTTTAAATCATATCAGGATATATTCGTAAGATCAGGATTTTTAGATACTCATCTGTATGATATGTCTCAACTTGATGGTATTACGGCTAATAGCTTAGTTGATGAATATGTGGCATCTGATGCCAGGGTATTCAGATATCCTTATGAGGCAGATGTTTTTAAGAAGCGTAAGCTTACGGTATCCGACATTAAGAAGCTTAGTATCGATGAGATGCTTGATGTGGAGGGCTATGTTCCGAAAGTACATGATAAGAAGGACGTGGCGTCAGGCGCTGCATTTGGTAGTCTGTATCATGAGGCTATGTTCTATATAGACCCATCTAAGACATCTTCAATTGATGAGATCAAAGCGCAATTAGAGGCTTTAGGTGATGAATATAAGGTTGTTGATCCTGTGCTCATATATGATTTCTATGCGTCAGATATCGGAAAGAGAGTTGTAGAAGCCTATAAGACAGATAGACTATACAGAGAAAAACAGTTTTTGATAGGTATTGAGCCGTCACAAGTCTATGGTGAAGGAGCAAGTGACGAATATGTCATGGTACAGGGTGTTATAGATATCTTCTTCAAGGAAGATGACGGTATAGTGCTTCTTGATTATAAGACGGATCATGCCACTAATGAAAAACTTAAGCTTATGTACAGCAGCCAGTTGATGCAGTACAAAGAAGCACTTACAAGACTTGAGCATATGTCTGTTAAGGAAACATATATATATTCTGTAAGAAATAAGGCTTTTTTGCCTCTCTGACTGATTTAATAGTTTGACTTGCATGGTGTATTGTGATAAAATACTATAGGTATTTAAAATACGTATCAGAACTTTGGAGGAATATATGAGTAAGATTCAGATGACAACACCTTTGGTGGAGATGGACGGAGATGAGAT
>DOVJ01000125.1 GCA_003520145.1 Eubacterium sp. | reverse complement strand
TTGTATACTAGATATCATAAGGGGACTCCTCCATTGTATTTGTATTGGTTTGGGCACCAAATACTATTATACCATGAAGGATATCCCCTTTCCTTTTTATTCCTACAAAAACTTTACTCTAGCCCAGTAATATTTCACTATTTTTTCACTATTGCTTCCTGCTCTAGCTTACAATCATTCTCAAGCATATATCTTATCACTGTGTCGAACTCACCACCAAGCAAGTTCTTCAGACGACTTCTATCACGATCTGTGAGTTTCTTAGTAAAATCCTTGTACTTCTCAAGAATTGCCACATCCATATATAACGGCACAAAGTCTATTCCTGTCTTAGCGCGCAGATCTAAGAGTATACCGAATCCGCCAGCGTCTATATCGCCATAGTGGTAGTATGTCTTATCTGGATTCTGCTCGTATATCTTGCAGATAAGCTTCCTTCTGATACTGTTATGGTAGCCGCCAAGGTATATGATAAGAGCATCCTCATCCTCGTAGGTATTGAATGTTGTGAGGTTCTCTATAGTTATGACCTTAGATGCGTATACACTAACTTCTTCTATGTTGTCAAGAAGTGCTGAGCTTAATCCAAGATCACCATCTAACCTGCCTAGGTCTATCGCCTGACCCGAGATTGTGATTAATCCCTTCCCCTTTACGTAGACGTAGCCTGGGTTACTAACAACATTCAGGTTCTCGAGTACATGCTCCCTATCGGAATAATCCCCGTATTCGCAGAGGATTGATTCAACCGCTGTTCTGATCTTCTCCAATGCTTTGGAATCCCCTAGCACTCTGACTGAAAAGTTCCTTATGAAGACCTCTTCATCTACACTTTCAATCTGCGATAGTACTCTTAGAATCTCCTCTAGCTTGACTAAATCATCAGAATACTGCGGCTTTTTGTTGCATCCTATCCTATCTATCTGCTCTGTGCAAAAGTTGTGAAGAAGTGGCGTAGAGTCTATGTATCGGTTCAAGATTGCAAGTATCTCCTCGTTACGATCAGACTTTGGCTGTCTGCCAAGCAGCTTATAAGCTTCGCTTAACTTCTCAAGATTGAGTGAAACCGATGAGATCACTTCTGTCTCTATCTTGCCTCTTTTACGTCTCTTAACTGTGATCACACTGACGCGCTCAAGCTCCTGAACCTGCTCATTCACAGCGCAGAATAACTCATACTGCGCATCATCTGCATAATCAGGAAAGAGATCTGTTATCTTCTTACTGAATGACTGATTATGCGTGTTGGCACCGACGAAGCTCTTACTTCTTTCGTACTGATCAAGAAGAGTATTCAGTATCGCACTTTCGTATTTTCTCATAATGCATATGCCTCTATAAAACTATTATAACCTTCTCTATACACCACGAATATATCGTCAACATACTCTCCTATGATCTCCATCTTGGCTGGCGGTGTCGCGAGTATGACCTGGAATCTCTGGTCCTTGAAAAACTGCATCATACTGGCGATACGCTCATCATCCATCTTATCAAATGCCTCATCAAGCATGATGATCCTGATACTTTCGCCAAGACTGTACATCTGGGCAAATGATGCGGCTATCGCTACGTAGTAAGGTGTCTGTGTTTCGCCACCGCTCTTTTCACCATATATCTTAGAGAACAACTGCTGCTTGCCGTTAGAGGTAACTTCTATGTCATAATCTAAGTACCCACGATAATCTGTATACTCTTGAAGAACAGTGTCTCCTAGAGCATCCGACTGCGTAAGCTTCGAGAAGAGGTCCTCCATCTCCTCATGATACTGTTCCTCGAAGTAATTAGCAAATAGCGTAGCTCCACCGATATTGATATCCGATGTGATCATATCATACAGACCCTTCTTCAGTGAATTAGGGTTTAGTATGAATCTATATGAATCATGACCATACTTGATATCCTTAAGAGACCTATTAAGACCAGAGAAGATATCCTTAGCTGTCTCGATATTCTCACGCATCTTCGAGAGGAAGTTCTCTCTGAATTCAAGTTCACAGTTATTACGCGCAACTTCAAGCTGCTCTTCACGCTGTATAAGGTCATGCTTTGATAATCCCGTGAACTCAGTGTTATAAGCTTCGATTACTTCCTTCGAATCACCTGTGCCAAGTTCAGCATCCTTATACTTCGTCTGAAGTGAGGTAAGCTCACCGTACTTTTTCTCTCTTTGCTTCTCTATACCTTTTTTTCGAGGCATATTATTTTCATATATCGTGCCGGCTGTCTTATTCTTAAGATGCTCATCAAGCTTCTTTTTAGCCATATCCCGTGCTTCTGGGCAATCTGATGTCATCTCATCGACTTCTCTTTGAAGCCCTTCTTTCTCGGCTTTTAATCCATCGATTTTCGCAAGCAGATCCTTGCAGTCTCGCTCAAGATTGTTGCTTTCTTTTTTTAGTACATCAAGAGCCCTCTTCTTATTATCGATATCCTCTGACAGCTTTTCTGCCTTAATATTAAGCTCTATGATATTTGGATCTTCCTTAGCTTCCTTAAGTTCTGATTTGATACGCGACATATCTGATGTCACTGCCCTTAGTTCACTTGGAACATTTACAAATCCTAAAAGGGATTCTCTGTGAAAGCCTTGTAAAGCAGTGATTTTCTTATCGATATCTATCTTCTTTTCCTGCAAAGCTTTTATATCTGCAGTTATCTTATCAAGCTCATCCTGTTTGATCTCAAGTTGCTTCTTAAGGGCATACTTACCGATATATGGCGTCTTATATACTTCAGGATTAATCTTCCTGACTGCCTTGCCCTGATAGAGCATACAACCTGATGTGATCGATATCTTATGCTCTTTTAATTCTCTTACATCCTTACAGCAAATAACTCTATTCAGTATCTCTCTTGCGTAAGCGTAAGCATATCTATTCTCACTTGTTACAACTCCCGCAAGGCTTGCTTCATCCACAGATGCACTTAAGTCAAGTGCGCCTGTATTAACGAGCGCAACTGTGTGTATCTCATGCTTATGCCTGTCATACACTTCTGCGGCTATATCATAGACATCCGGATTTACTATCAGGTTAAAGCGCTGTGTATTGAGATAACCTTCTACCGCATCCTGCCACTCGGGATTAGTTACTTCAAGAAGGTCTGCGAACACTCTGACACTAGAATCTATCTTGCGCCTTGTGAATTCGTCTGTGATCAGCTTCTGAAGTCTTACAGTGTTATCAGGATAGACCATCTGATTCTTCATAAGACTATCTACTTCTTTCCTTAGCTTCTTTTGCTTAGATTCGTATTCTGATATTCTTTGCGAACATACCGACTGTTCCTCATACGATGAGCGAAGTTCCTTATCAATCACACTTGCGAGTGATACAATCATATCTGTCTTCTTCTCATCATCTATATCCGTACCACCAATAGATCTGACTTCAAGCGCTGTTACAGGACTTTTTTCAGGCCCCATGGCACGAACAGCAGCTTCCGCCTTACTAAGCCCGGCAGTCAAGCCTTTCATCTTCTCCTGAAGAGACTTCTTCTTCTCTTCTACGATCGTCAGTTCATTCTGAAGCTTCGTTATAAGCATTGCACAATCACTTGTCTTGATCGCAACCTGCACTTCGTTATACTTTTCTTCCACAGACTTCAAAGTCTGCTCAGCTTCTTCTATGTCATGATTCTTGCGAGTAAGTGCACTTTCCTTCTTAAGTATGTCTTCTGTCGCTTCTTCTATCTTCTGTTCTCTGTCTGCAAGTGAAGCTAACTTAAGCAATATATCTATGACAAGTATATCTCTATCGCTTGCCTTCACCTCTTCATACTTAGACAGTATAGCCTGCAGCTGATCGATCTGCTTTTTTACCTCTGCAAATGCAATCTGCAGATCGCGAAGGTTACGGATATTCTCGCGAAGCGTATCTACATCTATCTTCTTTTCAGGAAGGATGAACTTATTGATGAAGCTCTTCACGTTATCCATCGGCTTAAATGCTATCGATTTAGGTATCATCTCAAAGAAGTTCTCATCTAGGTTTCCAAGTCTTTTTTTGAACTGATCCTTAGCTTCTGATACTCTCGTTATAGTCTGAATCTTCTTGCCACCCACTGTGAACTGATCATCCAAAGCAGGCTTATTGTCCACTATAAATCTTATATCATCGATAGGTGCTTCTACCCTAAACCACTTCTTATTAAGATCACTTTCAACATCCTGCGAATCTATCTTCACACCAATCGTGAAAAAACGATCCTTGCTCTCTTCATAGAATTCAAGCGCAACATAGGATATCACGCTTCCTGTTCTATAATAAGCACTTCCTTCTTCTCCTGTCTTGCAGCGTACATAACCCTTGAGGTCTCGCTTGCTTTTCTTTTCGCCAACAGTGGTCGCTAAGTTGAAGGATCTGGTACTGGTTGTCAGTACTAACTGTATAGCATCAAGTATGGTCGATTTGCCGGAAGCATTTTCCCCGCTAAGAAGGAAAGAGCCGTCTATGTTAATCGTCTCGTTCTGAAAATAATGCCAGTTAACTAGCTTTATCTTAGTCAGTTTCTTCATCGTCGTAAGCTTCTGCACGGTCTTCCCCTCCCCTCGTATACTTATCAAGCTTATCCTTCGCTGCCTGATACATCTCTTCGAGATTCGCGTTGGCCACTGCGAGCAGGATTGAAGGATATATAATCACTCTGGTATCAGGATTGGACATGTCCGAATCCAGATTAAAGATCAGGTGATACCGCCTGAACAATCCCATAACATTGCGCATAGTCGTCTTATCAAGCTTGTTCTGCATCTTGAGCATATTGTACTTATCGATGATCTGGTCCACTATCACTACAACCTCACCGGTCTGCGACACCTTCTTACGCTCCTCGATGTAGAGAAGCCTTATGATCAAAAGAATCATGCTCTCTATCTTCTTAAGGTGGATCCTCCCTGTACCGGCAGGATTGTTGATGCCGATAACGCCCTGGTCTTCTAAGATGACAAGCTCATATCCGAGCACCTCAAAAAGTGATATGAAGTAGTCACGATAATTCAGGATAAAGTTATACTCGGAAGCTGTATTCTTGTCCTTCTTAATGATAAAGCATTCGTTAAGAAGTTTGTTGGCAGCCGCCCTAAACTTATCCTTCGGAACGTTCTCCAAAACATCCATAAACTCCATCAGCGAATCCTCCTCTTTATCTCAAAATCCCGGAATCTGAATCCTTCCTTCTCTATCACTTCTTCTAAGTTATTAGCCATATAGCCTGTTTTATCCTCTTTGCCATATAAGTATATGAATATGATTCTGATCATGTCTCTTCTTGATGCCACTTCTATCTCAGATGCCCTAACTGTCGGCTTTTTCTCTAACAGTTCTTCTACATATGCACTTATGTTCTTCTTAGAGAATCTGTTCTTGTTTTTCTCGATTATAGCAAGTCTTCGAAACTCTCTCTCTTCATCAGTCAGGACAAAGCCTTCTGCCAGTTCATCCACATCTGTGATCTTCTTCGAGATAGGTATAGCCTTCAGAGACTCTCCGCTTAAGAAACCCTGTGGAAATATACTGAAGATTCGGCATATATCGTCAGTAGCATCTTCTGTGAGATTATTCTCTTCATCACGATTAAACTGACAAGCCATATACTGAAGTATCTTCGATATCTTACCTTCTGCGTTGTTGCTGTTAAGAAGAAGGAACTTAGCGCGCTCTACTGCGTTGCGGATATACTTAGAGTGTCTTCTGTCAATCTCATCTACTATATCATCATAAGATTTGAATCGATCTATGGTTTCTGCTATGAGTCCATGAACACTTTCAGTTGCATCATCGTGGTCATTTGCTCCCTCAATATTCATATATCCCTGGACTATCAGTTCAAAGCGTTCTCTATCCTCAAGCATATCCTGCAATCTGCGAATGATGGTATTCCTGAACCTAGATACATTGTCATTCGTCTTGATCCTGTGATAAGCCTTCGAACCGACCTCTTCATGATATGTAAAGAAGTTATCAAGTATCTCTTCTGCAGACTTATCTGATGTTATCTCCTCGATATACTTTCTTATGCTTGTATTGAGTTTTTTTAGTTCAGTAAAAAGGGCCAACGTATGGTCATAGACAGGCTTAACTACCTGAACATAAGGACGTGAAAGAAGTTCCTCGTTAGTAAGAAGTGAATATATAGCGGATATCTCACTCTGATACTCCATCTCCTTACGGCTTGTGATACTACCTAACGTCTGTATCATAGAAACCGAATAGTTCGGCATGATCACACGGATTTTCTGATCATTGCCTATATCATACTCTACCCATCCATACTCCTTAAGCTTCCTAAGGAATGTAGAAGCCTTAGACTTAGAATCCTTAAGCGATTCAGTTTCATCCTCAAACTGTATATCGACTGTAGCGATAGATTCAAAGTAATCAGCAAGCTTTGCTACAAGAACATCCCTATCAGCACCATATGATAACTCTGTTCGATATGATTCATATATGATATTCAAGCAGTCTACATATATAGTTTTTAGAAGGCTGGTAAGCGGTCTGAAGAAGTCTTCGCCGACTATATCAAACAGTTCTGTCAATGGTGTTCTCCTTTTCTCACCCTATCAATCCATGTGCTTCATATACCCCATCAGCAATTATATCCACGTTGTAAGCATGGTCTGTGAACATCTCATCAAGGCTCACTAGAACTGAACCTGAGCCATCAGATGATAACATGATGCTGATGATGCCAAGTCTTTTTTTGAAGGCATCCTTAGTAAGTATTGTCTCTTCCTCTTCTTTATCTCCCCAATCTGCTTCCCAGGTTCTGATCATGCCGTCATCATCAGCAGTGTCATCTGCAACTACTGCATATACAGCCTCTTCAAATGCTTTTTTATCCCCAAGGATCTTCATAAAGTGTTCGGTTGCTAGAATCGCAGTTCTCATATTATCAGGATCGCATTCAAGTGATACACCTACTTCTGTGTTGGAATCCTCTGGGTCCCAGAGGATGATTCCTGTTGCTTCGCCATCCTTTATATCAAAATCGTCTTCTCCTTCTATATGCCACTTAGTAGGTGTAAGTGCATATTCCTGAAGCTCCTTAAGCTCATCATCCTTAACATCTGTTGCGAGAACTTTTTCAAGCATGTAGGTATTAACTGAATCGTCTGAGATAGACTTTCTTACTAAGATTCTTATGACTTTCCCTGCCTTAAGCTTTAGTTTCAGATTAGAGCAAAAGTTCTTGTTATCATAAGGTATCTCTAGGATTCCAGAGATCATGCTAGCCTTGCCTGAATCAGCATAACGGGCCACGATGAATGAACGCGCAATATGGCTTATCCCATAAGGCCTACCTGATGCCATATCACTATAATCAACATCTTTTCTTAGTATCACTGATATCTCTTGGGTCTTAGTTTCATAATTCTTATAATAATCCTCAAGTGCATTGGTATAGAGTGATGAATCGCCTCTTAGATCAACTTCTTTTTCAAGTACCTCTTCAAGGTAGAAGTATCTATAGCTAGCCCATGCTCTAAAGCTGCTTGGTCTTACACGAAGGCGATATATCTTGCCTTCCTTGAACTCTGGCTTATACGGATAACCGAACATACTCTTCTTAGTAAACCAGAACACATCTCCATGTTCTCCAACAACTCCTTCCGGGTCATTAAGCCACGGCACACCGTAATTAAAGCTTGCAAGTGACTCCTTCCCAAATCGTGGGAAAGGACTACTGCCCTTTTTCCAACAATACCTTGCCTGTACTGTGATCTCTATGGTCTCATCTTCAAACTGAGATAAGAATTCCTCTTTTGTTATAGTGTTGTCCCTTATGAATTTAGGTTCTTCCTTATCGCTCATCTATGATTTTCCTTTCTTTGATTGTGGTTCGTGAAGCCTCACACGACTAAAGTCGCATGCTTCCTATAGCAGCCTTACGGCTGCGTCCGATTTAGGCGGACGGACTGCGTTTCTACCATACAGCAAAAACTCAGATACTTATG
>DOVJ01000209.1 GCA_003520145.1 Eubacterium sp. | reverse complement strand
AAGCTGTGGAAGATTCTGTCTTGTAAGAACAAGAGCAGTAGGTGTATTCTTAGAGCTTATAGCATAAGCCCACGCAACAGCAGTTTCTGTATAATCAGCAGGTCTGAATACCACAAATCCAGGAAGCGCTCTTAACATAGCAAGCTGTTCAACCGGCTCGTGTGTAGGACCATCTTCACCTACACCTATACTATCATGTGTGAATACAAAAGTAAGTGGAATCTGCATAATAGCAGAAAGTCTTGCCATAGGCTTTACATAATCACTGAACACAAAGAAAGTCGCTACATAAGCCTTAAGTCCGCCATATAACATCATACCGTTGCCGATAGCAGTCATAGCGATCTCTCTTACGCCGAAGTGGAAGTTTCTTCCACCGCGATTATTCTTGGAATAATCGTCAGAACAAGAAAGCTTTGTCTTATTTGAAGGAGCAAGATCCGCAGAACCGCCAAGTATATTCTCATACTTAGCAGCGAGCTTATTGAGAAGCTTGCCAGATACATTTCTTGTAGCCTCAGGCTTATCCTCATAAGAGAAGAAGTCCTCATCATCGAAGATATCCTTGAATCTGTCTGTATCGTGATATTCATCCCACTTCTTCTTCATATCAGGATACTTCTCACAATACTCAGCAAAGAGCTTCTGCCACTCATCGTAAACAGCTTCCTTCTTCTTTACTATATCCTTGAAGTTATCATATACTTCCTCGTCTACATGGAAGAACTCATCTGGATTAAATCCAAGATTAGTCTTAAGCTCGGCAAGATTCTCATCTCCGAGAGGCTCACCATGAGCGCTTGCAGTGCCTTCCTTCTTAGGACAGCCAAAGCCAATCTTAGTCTTGCAGATGATAAGAGAAGGTCTTTCCTTATCGGCCTTAGCTTCAGCAACAGCCTTGTCTATAAGGTCAAGATCATTACCGTCAGCAACCTCAATAACCTGGAAGCCAAATGCTTCAAATCTCTTCGCAACATCCTCTGTGAAAGCAAGATCTGTACTTCCCTCTATAGAGATGTTATTAGAATCATAGAATACTATAAGTCTGTCAAGACCCAATGTACCAGCAAGCGAGAATGCCTCTGAAGAGATACCCTCCATCATACATCCGTCACCACCAAGAACATATATATAGTGATCTATTATATTGTAACCATCCTTGTTGAATACCTCTGCCATATGGCTCTGTGCTATAGCCATACCAACAGCCATACCCATACCTGCACCAAGAGGACCTGTTGTCGCCTCTACGCCAACAGTATGACCATACTCCGGATGACCCGGTGTGAGTGACCCAAACTGTCTGAACTGCTTTAAATCCTCGATACTGAGATTACCATATCCATACAGATGCAAAAGCGAGTATAGAAGCATAGAGCCATGTCCACCAGACAGTATGAATCTATCTCTGTTAGCCCACGCAGGATCCTTAGGATTATGATTCATATGCTCCTTAAAAAGCTCATAACCTATCGCTGCGCAGCCAAGAGGCAATCCCGGGTGTCCGCTCTTTGCCTTCTGTATGGCATCTGCCGATAAAACTCTGATCGTATTGATGGACCTTAAATCCAAGTCACTCATCACTGTTCCTCCAAATCTTATAATTCTATATCAGTTTCCTTTATTACTATCTTTGTATTCTTCTTACCGATGAAGCTAAACAAGCCGAAAGAATGACTTGTTCTTTCAGTTGCATTTTCCATAACGCCGTCCATGAATCTCTTAACGGCTTCTACATCGGATACGTTCTCGTCTGTATTGATCTTATCTATCTTAAGATACAACTTATAAACAGCAGCCTCGCTTATCTCAAAGTTATGCTCGATAGCATAATCCTTAGCCATCTCAACAAGCTCGTTAACAGAATAATTCTTGATTTCAAGCACGTTGTTAAAGAAGTTATTAAGCGATGGATTGTTGCCAAGGAACTTGATCAACGCACTCTCATGATCAACCATGATCACAAGCATGTTGTCAGTCTTCTGACTAAGTATAGTCTTAAGTTCCTTAATCCTCGCAGCACTAAGCATAGATGCGTTATTGATAAGAAGCACCTGACCGCTTACCTTCTGAAGGACCTTATCAAGACCTCTTTCGTTAGCAGATGTCGCATCAATCCTGCAAAGCTTACGTTTCTTGCCATCCATATGATTTACAGCCTGTACAAATGCTATGGCGAAATCTTCCTTGTTGGTATTACGATTACCTGTTATGATAACGTTACCTGTCTTAGATGTGCCATCAAGAGGTTTTCTGTCAATTCTCATAAGAGTATTGACGATCTTCTCCTGCATAGCAGGCTGATCTTCATATCTTGGGAAGTAAACAGCACATATGCTCTTATACTTATCAAGTGAAGTCTTAGGTTTTCTCTTCTGCTCGATGTTAGCTGAAGGCTTCTTTATCTGAGGCTCAGAAACAGGCGCCTTCTGTGCAACCTTAACCTCAGGTTCTGTAACTGCCTCAGGTTCTGTAACTGCCTCAGGTTCTGTAACTGCCTCAGGTTCTGTAACCGCCTCAGCTTCCGCAACTTCAGGAGCTTCCTGCATATCTGAAGACTCTTCATCAGCCTTTACTTCCTGAACATTCTGTGCGTTCTGATTGTTCTTCTTTTTCTTCTTCTTTTTCTTCTTCTTTGCTGTACCATCGTTAGCAACAACAGCAGAAGCGATAGCTACTACGTCAGAATCAGCTTTAGCAGCTGTAGTCAAAGCCGCACCTGCAGCCTCATCTGCAGCCTCCATAGCCTCTACGCCAGCCAGAGCTTCTGATATAGAAGCAGCTATATCCATAGTAGAGCCCTTCTTGAAAGTAGCATCTCTTTCAGTGGCTTTCCTAGCAGCAGCTTCAGCAGTTTCTTTTGCTGCAGCTTCTGCTGCTTTTCTTTCGGCAGCCTCTTTTGCTGCAGCTTCTGCAGCTTCTCTTCTTGCTGCTTCTTCGGCCTCCTTTGCCGCTTCCATAGCACGTGCTTCTTCTTCTCTTTGCTGTCTTCTTAACTTCTTAGCTTCGTCCTTCTTAGAAAGAGCATCGATATTCTCTAAGAAATCATCAGATATAGCATATATGCCCTTAGTATCAGACATATCAGAATCCATCACACCAATAGCCATGAGGCCTCTTCTGATTTCTTCGTTGATGTCACGTGTACTTCCAAGATCATCAGATGGCTTAGTTCCGAATTCTTTTGTTTCTTTTCTGATGGCATTGTCTATATCAGCGACTTCCTTCATCTGCTCTATATCCTCTACAGGTATAGTAACAGTCTTCTCGCTGACATCAGCCATAGCCTTCTCTATAGCCTCGATAGGAGGAAGTTCCTTAGTCTTGAACTTGTTGTTGAGCTCTTCCTCACGCTTTTTTAGTTCTTCCTGAGTTACAGTGCTCTTAGGAGCTTCGGTAGCATACTTAGTCTCCACCTTAAAGTTAACACCCGGATAGATGATCCTGCTAGTGTTCATATTAGGGCCTTCCATAACTCCACTTATCATGAGGTTATTCTCATTAGCATACTCCATGACAACCGAAGATGACTTAGGCTTCTTCTCTTCTTCCTCGATGGCTTTCTTAAAGAGAATCTCTGTTTCAGAAAGATCTCTTTCTGGTTCTGACACTACAGGTTCTACAGTAACAGATTCTGCTACTGCTGGCTCTTCTGTAACATCAGACTCTTCTTTCTTGATCTCTACAGTATGAACAGGAGCAAGCGGCTTAGTATCAACAGGCTTAACCTCCTGCTCTTTATTGTTCTTATGCTTCTTCTTAGGCTTAAGAACCTTAGTTCTGGCAAAATCAAGTTCATCCTTATCCATAGTAGACTCTATGGTAGGAGGCAATACAATCTTATCTATAACCTTAGTTTCAGCACTATCATCTGCAGCAGTACTGTCGTCTGCAGCAGTACTTGCAACTTCCTTAGTAGCCTTAAGTTCCTCTTCACGCTTCTTAGCTTCCTTCTGTGCCTGATATTCTTCAAAATCAGAAAGTGGATGCTTCTCATCTCCTTCAGTCAAAGCCTTAATCGACTCCTGAAGACTGTTCTGAAGATTGATAGTATCAAAAGGCAGAAGAGGCTTGATGTTAATACTGTCTGTAGTTACCTTGTTGATATCCTTGTTAATAGGCTTTCCGTCAACCATTCCATCGTTCTGACTTATGATACGACTCTCTTCAGGTACCATATCTATGATCTGACCAGGATTGTAATTCGGATCATATGCAAGATCCACATACTGTGATGTATTATATGGTGGCTGAGGCATATATGAAGAAGAATCATATACAGGCTGCTGTGCATAATCAGCAGGCACATACTGTGGCTGCGGCTGCGGCTGCGACTGCGGACCTGGCTGCGGCTGTGGCTCATACGCCATGTTAGTCTCGTAAGCAGGCCCATCAGACTGCTTTCTGACTACAGGCATATCATCATCTTCATCCTCCTCTTCGTCGTCATTATCATCTTCTCTGGCAACTATATTCTTGAAGAAATTAAATATACCATTCTTCTTCTTTTCTGTTCTCTGCTCAGACCTCTGTTCAAGTCTCTGCTCTATCTTCTGCTCTGGTATATTGACTGGAACCGGCTCCATAACAACTGAAGACTGAGGCGCTGGCGCAGAGATCTTCTCACTCTCTATAAGAGCATCGTTGATCTGCTGCTTATTAAGCTCTGTAGTTACCTTACGATGAATATCCGCAGGGTCTACTACATTACCCTTTATCTCTATTGTTACAACCTTACTTGAATTGTTCTTCTTAACAGTAGCATCAGCATAAGGATTTCTCTTAGCGTCGATAGCTTCAAGCATACCCTTCTGTCTCTGAGTAAGCGCATTATATCTGTTCTTAACCATAAGAGCAGACTCAAAATACTCACCCTGATTGAACCACAATATGAGTTCATCACAGAGTTCAAGTGCTCTTGGTATATTGCCGGCAGCCTCATACAGACAGGCAAGTTCATATATGCTTGCCTCGTTATGCGGCTCCTTCTGACGGTACTCCTCGATTATATCTATAAGCTGTGCAACAGACGCACCATTCTTAATATTCCACTTATACAGAAGCAGGTATCCGTTAGAGTCATTCGGCGCGATAGCCTTATACTGCTGATACATGCTCCATGCATCACCAAGTTCATCAAGCTCTATGAGTATATCGGCGAGCTTGAAGATAAGTGTTCTGCCGCCCATACCCTTGTTATAGGCTATAACAGCTATATTACGCGCTTTTTTATACTCTTCAAGCTTGTAATATATATCTATGACCTTGGCTAAAGTCTTCCAGTTACTGACCCTTCTCCAGTCGATAGAATCGGCAACTGCCGCAGCGCTCTTAAAATCGCCTGCAGTATAATATTTGATCAATTGCTCGTGTCTTAAACGATATTCAAACTTATCCATGGACGAACCTTTCTTAATTGTTAAAACCTATCAACATAGTATCACAAATGCTTCAACATGTCAAACATATCTGCCTGTTCAAACTCAAGCTTCTCATACTCTACACTCTCTTCGCGGATCTGAGTTCTGAAGTCTGTAACCACGGTCTGAAGCATCTCATCCTGCTTCACCTGACCTAAGATGTAGTTAATCTCAAATCTGCCTGTTATAGCTGGCGTAGCGCCTCTCGCAGGTACGATAAGCTGCACATGATTGGCCTTAAGAAGCTTGAAGATAGGCTCCCATATGTATATATCCTTGGCAGCGCCAAAAGGATTATCGATGAATATGGTGCTTCCGACGATGCCCTCGCCCTTGGCACCCGCATTGATAGTCGCTATATAGTTGATGATAGCTATCAAAAACTGTATATATATACCCTGTGACTGGCCAGTGCTTCCAACCGCCTCTTCATACTTGAGATAACGGCTTTGCGAAGCATTTCTCTCTCGCTTGTAGAGGCTTAAGCGAATATCGTTCATATCAGTAACCACAACCGAGAAGAGCTTCTTCCATGTCAACTTGTCCCTTATGAACTTGAACCGGTCCTCGTCGTCGCCAAAGCTCTGGCACATCATAACTATATCGTCGATATAAGAACTCATGCGCTCGTGCTTGATATCATCGCTCACATACGGAATATTGAGTTTGATCACCGGTATAACCTTATCATCAAGCGTAATCTTCGAAGACATGGCAAGTCTCTCAAGCGAAGCCTTGATATTCTCACACGTATTGAGGCACCTGTTTTCAAATGCATCCTTAAGAGCGAGCATATCTTCGATGTTATTCTGAACATTATTCTTCTCAAGCTGTATGATTTCCTTGGCAGAAGCGATATTCTCAAGAAGGTTCTTAAGTTCCTCAAGACTTCCCGCAAAGTTAAGCGAAGTCTCAACAGTCTTTGCAAGTTCAGCCGCATCCCACAGCACAAGTCCATCCCTTAACTTCATCTTGCTTCTGTAGAAAGAATTGGCAGCCCTGTTAAGATCACGCTCAGCGCCCTCATAGCTTTCTATATCCTTCTCAAGATTCTTTATGTCATAAGATTCATCAACTGTAAGATTATTTAGAAGTTCACCCTTATCGTCGAGGCAATCGCCTAAGTGTCTTACAAGACTCTTTCTCACAACTGAAAGCCTCGCAGCCTCATTCTTGTTCTCGCCAATTTTCTTAAGCCATTCCTTCTTTGCAATCTCGCTTTTTTTGACAAGTTCTGTATAGTCATCCTTATTGACTATGCATGCTTCCCTCTTATCAAGCACATCAGTCTTGAATTCCTCCGAATAAGAAGCAAGAGCGTTCTCATAAGAACCCTTAAGATAGCTTAAGCTCTCCTTCTTGCCTTCTATATTCTTCATAAGCGCCTTGCGGTCACCATTCTTCTTCTCAAGCTTTTGCTTCATCGCAACAAGATCGTCTCTTGACTTAATATCTCTTCGATCCAGATTCTGAAGTTCCTCAACACTAAAGCCTAAGTATTCTATCTGTTCCTTCTGCTTCTTCATATTCTCGGTATATATACCTATGAGTCTCTGTCTATCCTTAAGGTCACTGTTGCGTTCCTCAACGATTTCCTTGTGAACCTTGAATTTTGCATAGATTTCTGTATAAGAAAGCTCTTCATACACTGGATCAATCGCGGCATCATCAGATACATAAGCGCTTACTTCATCTCTCAATACGCGTGTATACTCATCAAGCTTCTTTTCGCACAGTGCGCATTCCTGCTTCATCACCTCTATGGAAGCTTCGCTTTCTTTTATCACCCTGCCACTGTTTTCGAGATCACGCTTTAATCTTACTGAAGAAGCTCTCAAAGCTTCATAAGATGCACTCAGTTCTTCAAGCT
This sequence comes from Eubacterium sp., assembly GCA_003520145.1. GTDB lineage: Bacteria > Bacillota > Clostridia > Lachnospirales > Lachnospiraceae > UBA9775. Next base: position 4,987 of record DOVJ01000209.1, on the reverse strand, counting down.
TATCTCCAAGTTCTATGCTTTCATGAAGAACTCCCACCTTTTCTAGTTGCTTTGTGTATTCACCTTCCTTTGAAGCAAGGTCGCTAACATGCAAAGTATTCTCTTCTTTGAGATTAAGAAGAGCTTCTTCAAGACTCTTTAATTCAGTTCGCTTTTCCTCGATGGAAGCGGCTGCGTCAGCACCATTATCAGCGCCCTTTGACAAAACCACAGCTTCCTTAAGATCATCCTCAAGAACCTGTTTTCTTCCGAGATAAGATTCTCTTTCCTTCTTAGCCTCTTTGATTTCTTCTTCGATGAGCTGGATTTTGTCGTTACGCTTATCTTCATCCCATATGAAAGATATATCCTTCATATTCATGACGACATTGTCACAGCCTATGGCATTACGCGATTCATAATTGATATTTTCTCCTACTATAGGCACTATCACCTCTGATTCAACAAGAGCATTAAGTGCGGCATCCGCCTTGAGAAGTTCTATATCTCCACAAAAAACTATAGAATTGGTTATAAATGGCACACGCCTTATGAGGTCGCGCCTTATGTTAGACGGCTGACTTTCATACCAGTCAAAGCCACGCAAAACATTTTCCTCATAATTAGCTTGAAGATATTCATATACCTTCTTATAATCCTTATCAAACACAGGTAAAGTACGCTTCCTGTAGCATTCGACAGTCTTTAACTTATCATCTATCGTCCTGTCGATCGCAGCTATGGAAGCTATAGTCTTAGAGAGAATCTCGCCTATCTTGTTAGAAAGCTCATTCACCGAATCAGCCATATATATGTGCATGAGCTTATCAAGTTTATCCTCTTCGCCATCTCTTATCGCAGCTTTCCTTACCTGATCAAGAGCCTCGATGGCAGCCATGCAGGAGATCCTCTTATCAAGCAGCGACCTGAGAGACTGGTCAGATGACTCCTTAAGAGCAAGCGCTTCATCATAAGAAGCCTTAAGCTTTGTAAGAAGCGCCTCTTCTTTGGCAAGCATGCTCTTAATATCAGTATCAAGAGTCACGTCAAGCATAGATCTCTTTGTACTATAGGTATTGCTTAAGATGTCCATCTCTTTCCTGACATCCTCAAGCTTATTAACAGTGACCACAAGAGTTCTGTCATCTTCTTTTTCCTTCGTTCTGGCAGCATGAAGCAAAGCCTCATCATCGGATACTTTTTGTTTCTTGCCTGCAAGCTCCGACCTAAGGCCTGTCATGATATCTGTTATCTTCTTCTTAAGAGTCGTCGCAAGAGTCTTAAGAGCAGTACTTTCATCATCACTTCCCTTATCAGACTCAAGACTCTTCACATACGCATCTTTCTTTAATTCATTGTCCTCATAATCAAGAAGAGCAAACATAGCCTCACAAAGCTTAAGCTCGTTAGTAAGGCTTAAGTATTCTTCATCGGCTTTGGTATATTCCTCTTCCATAGATTTGAGAACAGCACTCTCTTCCTTCACTGAATCTGCCATATCATATATCTTCGCACAGGCAAGAAGCCGCTTATAACGAAGAGACTCATCATCTGCAGCAGATATCTTATCAAGAAGTATAGTGCCAGACTTCTCTAGTTCTTCATTGCGAAGCTTAAGCGCAGCAAACCCACTTATAAGTTCTTTCTTAACGCTGTCACGCTTCTCAAAAAGCTTAGCGGCATCCCCCATAGAGGCTGCGAATTCATCTAAGAGGATGCACTGGTTGTCATAAGAATCCATCTTCTTCTTTTTCTGTCCAAGCTCAAGAAGACGACTTCTTATGTTGAAGAGGGTCTTAGCCATGTTCTCCTCTTCACCCTCTATGCCAAGTCTGTTGTTGAAGGACTTCTCTATGATCTGTTCTATGAGAAGATCCTCTACAACCTTTCTCGCCTTTTTATAATTGGTCTCAAAGTAAGTCCTGACATGACCTTCAGTCTTGTTGATACCACGCACTAATTCCCAGTGGCTCTCAAATATTCCATATTCAGTTATAAATCTAAGGTATTCGTTACGCTTGTCAAACACGAAGACCTTTACGCCCAAGTCCTTATTCTTCAGTTCCTTAAGATAAGTCTTAAGCCCCTGATACGTAACTCTCTTTCCATCCTCTTCAAGCGGAAGATTCTTTATATCGTTATCACCGAACTCCCTGTAGAATATACAGTAATTAAAATATTCTATGACACTTTCCTTGCCTTTTCTTGCACAAAAGCCGGTAGTCATATACTTATAATTATCCTCGACATAGCAATTATCAAGCTTCCACTCGATAAGAGAGTGTATGACACTGCTGCCACCCGCTTCAGTAAAGAGTTTCTCAACAGGCTGCTTTTCGTCAAGAGAACAATTCGGCAGCATGTTCTGCATCATAAGAAGCAGAAGAACACTCTTACCGCCACCGTTTGCAAGATCATATATAGCATTTTTACCAGAAAAACGCATAAGGAAATCATCATAAAACTGCGTCTTGAAATTATATTTGATATTGTTTACTCTGATTCTGTTAATCTGCGGCATATCTTTCTCCGTATCACTGCTCGCTCATGAGCTTATCCATGATTTCACTTCTGTATTCGTTAAAATAACCCCTGCCTATAGCATAGAATCTTCCGGTAGGATAATATCTGTCCTCATTCATGATAAACAGATCCTCCGTCAGATAAAAGTTCATAAGAAGCTTTACAAATCCGCTCTTTGAACCTCTCGATGCTTTGCCCATCGATTCGGTCTGCGCACTCACAGGAAGATCATCCCACATAACAGCAAGACTTCTGACAGACTTAGCCTCATCCATCACCACACCCGAGCTTCTGTCTATGATTCTGGGAATCACGGCATCCACAGCCTTAATAATATCCTCAACTCTTATGTAATCGCCGGCATCAGAAGTGCTCTTAAGCAGATTTACGGTAATCACATAGGTTATAAAAAAACACAGATAAAGCTCTTTGTTAAGCCTTAAGCCTATCTTCTCCTTAAGTTCCTCGTTAGTATATCCGAAAGCCTTGTTACCCTCGAGCGGGCAGACATATATCGAATTATTGTATTCATATATCCTAAGTCCGGCGCTCTTCATGTACGAAGTGACCAGATCATATACTTCCATGTTAGAATTATAGGCTTCATAGAGACTCGTGTTATCGCTCTTCTCACCCATATGTTCTCCCTGCAGAAGCTTACCTATTATGTCAAATGCAAGGCTTATATTTCTATTCTCCATATCCAATCCTTCTGACGATCACATTCGTCACGCTATAGCCATCTTCGGTAACAACCTCTTGTTCATCGCCCTTTATAAGCTTCACGCCACCGATATCACCGTAATCAGTCCCATCAACGATCTCATCGAAAAATGTATCGGCTTTCTTATCGTCTGCTCTATATTCATCCTTCTGACAAAGATTCACAAGAAAAGAATACAAGTCTCCGTTTCTTACTATCTCCTCAGAATAAAGCTTCTTACATATATCCATGAAGTAGACAAGATCATACTCTTCTTTGTACTTAAGAAGAGCTATCAGCACACCAAACAGCCCCTTATAATTATCCCTTATTCTCTCATCCTCAAGCTCGTCATTGTAGACTGTTTCCTTAGCTTCCTTCCTCGAGATATCCTCGCCCTTTTCTTCTTCCTTCTCTTCCATGTCAAACATACGCTTCACATATTCAAAAGAAAAGCTCTTCTTGATCTTCGGTTTAAGAAGCGGAAGTGAAAGCAAGGAACAAGCCTCCATATCATCCTTCTCGATAAGAAGATCAAGCGCCCTCTCGTAGTCAAATCCTATGACAAAAGACCCAACCTTCTTTCGCTGTATAGCCACATCTATATCCCTTGATAAAACCGTGCACTCCTCAAGAAGTCTTAAGTGGTTATGCATGGCCTTATTAAGCTCCAGCTCAAGTTCATATATCGAGCGAACCTTATCCGTATCAGCATTCATATCCTTCGCTCTTTTTAAAGTTTCCCTTATAAGAGTCATATTCTTCTGAAAGAGTTTCTGTTCATCCAAAAACCACTTCATACCATAGGTTTTAAATGTATCGTATTCAAGAAGTGCCGAGCGCACATCTGAAGACAGCAGCAAGCGCACATGCTCTCTGGCCTTATCAAGGTAAAGAACCTCATCGTTGATCCTCTTGACAACGTCAATACCGCCCGAAAAATCCTTAGAAGTTATAAGCTTTTCAAGAAGGAGCTGTTCAACATTGATCTTACTCTCATCCTTGAACTCCTTAGTATCGAGATAGAAGGCCAAAGCCTCCTTACCGATGCTGTAATATACAACACTCTCGACTATGTTGCTCTCGATCATACGGATCCTTACACTTCTTTTTTTCCTATCCGCAGGATCATAGTATTCAAACGCAAATGGGCGGCCGTCATTACGCATCTTACCAAATACGAAATCCGCCACCTCTTTTACTTCCATATCAGTCAGTTTTTGATCAAAATCCCTTGCTATAACACCCTTTAAGAAATCCACATATTCAGGATATACTACATCGCGGCTCTCCACGTTGTTCTTCTCGATAAAAAAACGCAAAACAGCCATAACAAGATAACCAAGATCAAGATTCTCATAACGCCCTGCAGCGAAGTCCCCAAACCCGTCCTTAGTTATCATAAAAAAAGGATAATACTTTAATACATTGAGCATCCTTGGTCTATGACCAAGAACTATGTCGTCATATACATGCAAGTCATTCATAGTTCTACCCTGCCATCCAAAGCTCTCGCAAGAGTCATCTCATCTATATATTCAAGATTTCCGCCAACCGGCACACCCGAAGCGATCCTTGTAACCTTGATGTTCGCAGGCTTAATAAGCCTGCTGATATACATAGCTGTAGTTTCACCCTCTATACTTGAGTTAGTTGCGATGATAACTTCTTTCACATCACCCTCAAGCCTCTTTATAAGCTCCTTAAGTTTGATCTGTTCCACGCCTATACCAAGAGTCGGCGATATAGCACCATGCAGCACATGATATACGCCCTTATACT
>DOVJ01000184.1 GCA_003520145.1 Eubacterium sp. | reverse complement strand
TAGAAATCGACACGTGTCCTGGAGATTGCTTTTTACATTTACGTAAGGTTATACATCGCCAATTCAAATGCCTTACCGAATGTTGTGAACATAAGAATCTCTTCGTTAGTCCACTGATAACGGCTTATGCACTTGGCAAACAGTATATAGCCATCAGTTTCTTTTCTGTTCATAAGTCTGTATATGACAGCAGATTGAATCTTGTTATCACTCATAAACTGTGTAAGCTTAGGGGCGGTGGCTTCTATCTTGTACAGACCTGTTATAGCTATGATACCCGATTCATCATAGAGAGATTCGAGCTCTAAAAGATCGGGGATTACAGGTGTGAGCTTGATATCTGATATGGTGTTGCCGTTAAGATATCTAAGCGATGTCTCGAAGTTGTTATACATGAGCTGCACATCATCTAACTGATAGGTACTTGCAAGTATGCTTACGATAGTGGCGTTCGTTATGATACGGCGCGTAAGATAATCTTCGAGAATAGCTTTGGATACGTTGAGCTTATCTGTGAAGGTCACGATCTTGCTAGGATCTATAGTTACGTTATTAGGAACTATGCCAAGACTTGCATGAAGCTCCGGAACATACATGATGTAACGGTTCTTGCCCTTTTGCTTGGCAAGATATAGCATCTTGTCGGCAAGCTTGAAAAGTTCCTCATATGTGGAAGCAAAATCAGGATACTTAACTGCACCCATGGAGCAGGTAACACCATAATCACGCGGTTTTGTCTTGTATAGGATTTCGATCTTTGTTCTGATATTACGCAGGATGTTGCGAAGGGTGATCTTATCTTCGATATCCTCGAGTATAATCATGAGCTCATCGCCGCCGATTCGTCCGACTACGCCATAGCCCTTAATCTGTTCTTTGACTACTGAAGCAACTTCGCAGAGAACTCTGTCACCTTCCAGGTGTCCGAAGTTATCGTTAACCTGCTTGAAGTTATCGAGATCAAATATGGTCAAGTAGAACGAAGGATTTTTCCTTGCCATGCACTGCTTGGTGTAGGCTATGATGCTCTTCTTGTTCAGTATGTTGAGAAGAGGATCACGATCGTTGTTGAATGTAGGCTTCTCCATAGGACTGTCAACAACAGAATATGATCTTATGATACCGACAGTGGTAAATGATGAGTCTGTGCGGATAGCCTGGCACATGATCTGCGCTGGGAGTGAATCGCCCTTGGCAAATACATCTGAATTAGGCATATCTAATTGGAAGTTAGAAAAGCCGTTCTTGAGATTCATGACCATGACGCTTATACAGTCTGCTGAAGAAGGATAAGCTTCTATCTTAGCTTTGCTCCATGTATCCAGATCTTCCGATGTGATGATCGTGTTGTCATCATTGATAAATGAATGCAGTGTGAAGAGATTATCCTCAGAAGAATACTCGAAATACATGTTGTTATACATGGAAAGAAGTGTTGAGAACTTCTTGAGATCTAATCTCTCATCGGAAGTAAGAGCAGTAAGATATCTGAAGTTGATGAATTCAAGCTCGAAGAGCGGATTGTCTGAAACACTTGCTGTAACAGACTTAATGATCACAATATACCAATCATAATCCGTGCCATCACCAAGAAGTCTCAGTGTGACCATGGTATCTGTATCCAATGGTCTCTTGAAGGCATCAATTAATAAACCTACATCATCCTTATGGATGGCGGGTTCAATCGATGAATAGATATCTACGACTTTTTCCAGATGTTGATAAATCTCTCTGTCCATAGAATGTATGAAGAGATTGTTATCAACTATAGCTTTTGCTCTTTCGATATAATCCATAATCCAATACCTCGTAATTAATTATATCATAATGGCTATGGATAGGCAAGGAGATTTGACATTTGTTTTTAAATGCGTTATAATGTTCTGTATTAAATGATAGTGGGTAAGAATATGTTTGGATTAAATATTCAGGAAAAAAAGGGTCTTAAGATCATAATAGTCGGGTGTGGTAAAATCGGTACCACCCTTGTTGACCAGTTAAGTAAAGAGGGACATGATATAACCCTTATAGATAAGGATTCAAAAAGAATTGCGGAGCTTTCCGAAACCTATGATTGTATGGGTATAACGGGTAATGGCGCGAGCTTTGGTGTTCTTAATGAGGCTGGAGTAGCTGACGCTGATCTTCTTATCGCTGTAACAGAGTCAGATGAGTTGAATCTGCTGTGCTGTACTGTTGCCAAGAGACAGGGCAAGTGTTCTGCGATAGCAAGAGTAAGAACTCCTGAGTATAGTGATGAATCTGGTTATCTTAGAGAGAAACTCGGTCTTGCTATGATCATCAATCCTGAGAGGGAGGCCGCAACAGAGATAGCAAGGCTTCTCTTCCTTCCTACTGCGTTAGAGATCGATACATTTGCACATGGTCTTGCGGAGATGATAAAGATAAAGATTCCGGATGGCAATATTCTTGATGGTAAGCCTATATCGCAGATCATCATGAATGGCTCGAATAGGGTTCTGATATGCGCGATAGAGAGGGATAAGGATGTGTTTATTCCTTCGGGTGCATTTGTGTTAAAGAGTGGGGACAACATATCGCTTGTGGCCCCGCGTAATAATGTTCGTGAGTTTCTTAAGAGCATCGGTTTTGATACCAAGCAGGTAAGAGACTGTATGATCGTGGGAGGCGGAAGGTCTGCTTACTATCTGTCAAGACAGCTCGTGAACATGGGTATAGATGTTAAGATAATAGAGAAGGATATAAAAAGATGTGACGAGCTTAGTGAGCTTCTTCCTACGGTCAGTATATTTAACGGTGACGGTACAGAAGAGAGTACTCTTCGTGAGCAGGGCATACATGATATAGATTCATTTGTCGCTATGACGGGCATAGATGAGGAGAATGTTATTCTCGGTCTGTATGCGCAGAACAGCTCAAGTGCCAAGACTATAACCAAGATAAACCGTATCACTTTCAACGATGTCCTTTCGAAACTGTCCTTGGGTAGTGTGATATACCCGAGGTCTATAGCGGCAGAGACGATAGTGACTTATGTTCGTGCTAAGCTTAATTCCAAAGAGGATAACAACATAGAGGCACTTTATCATCTGTTTGATGACAGGGTTGAGGCTATGGAGTTCAAGGTAACTACAGAATCAGAAGTGACAGGCGTTCCTATTAAGGAACTGAAGCTTAAGAGGAATCTCCTTATATCGGTCATAGTAAGAGATGGCAAGGTATTCATACCTTGGGGCTCTGATGAGCTTAAGGTGGGAGATTCAGTTGTAGTTGTGACATCTAACAAGGGATTTAAGGAACTCTCGGATATAATAGAGGTAGAGTAGGAATATGAATAAGCGAATGATATTATATATCATCGGACATTTGATGATATTTGGTGGATGCTTTTTGTCGGTACCTTTTTTGGTCGGTATGATATATGGAGAAAGCACTGCCTACAGTTATCTTATATGTTCTATCGTATGTCTGTTAGCAGGTTTACTGATCACAAGATATAAACCTGAGGATTATACGATCTATCTGAAGGAAGGCTGCATAGTTACCGCACTTAGCTGGATATTGCTCAGTATCGTGGGCGCGATTCCGCTGTATGTGTCAAAAGAAATACCGGATTTTCTTGATGCATTTTTTGAGGTTGTATCAGGATTTACTACGACGGGTGCATCTATCCTCGATGATGTGGAGAGTTTGTCGAAGGCTGCTCTTTTTTGGAGAAGTTTTACTCACTGGATAGGCGGTATGGGCGTTCTTGTCTTTCTGCTTGCCATCATACCTATATCGGGTGGCGGCAGTATCAACATCATGAAGGCAGAATCGCCGGGACCTTCGGTTGGCAAGTTCGTGCCGAGACTGAAGGAAACAGCGCGTATATTATATATCATATATTTTTGCATGACTGCTATTATGTTCGTGATGCTTTTGTTTGGAGGAATAGGAGTGTTTGAGAGTGCTCTTCTTTCTCTTGCAACTGCAGGAACGGGTGGATTTGGCTTTTTAGGAGACAGTGTAGCTTCATTTAGTCCGTATGTAAAGTGGGTTATAACAGTATTCATGATACTTTTCGGAGTTAATTTTAACGCTTATTATCTTCTTATATTCAGAAGGTCTATTAAGGCTCTGAAGTTTGAAGAAGGTATGCTTTATGCAGCCATAATCATCACAAGTATAACGACTATAACGTTATCTAATCTGTCACTTTACGGTTCAATCTTTGATAACCTGACGGATTCATCGTTTCAGGTCGCTTCGCTCATATCATCAACAGGTTTTTGTACCTGTGATTTTGATGCATGGGGTAATCTCTCTAAGACGGTTTTGGTATTCTGTATGTTCGTTGGTGCGTGCGCAGGCAGTACCGGTGGTGGACTTAAGATATCGAGAGTACTTATCATGCTTAAGTCAGCAAGGAAGAATATCAAGACTTATGTTCAGCCTAAGCTTGTTCAGAAGATCAAGATAGATGATAAGACTATATCAGATGAGATGGTTAATTCGGTCAATGCTTATTTTGCCATATTTACGATAATATTTGTCGGGTCTTTGCTTTTGATATCGTTTGAAGGCCTTGACTTTACGACGAACTTTACGGCTGTACTTGCGACTATCAACAACATAGGACCTGGTCTTTCAAAGGTAGGTCCTGCCTGCAACTTTAGCGTATATGGACCTTTCGCCAAATGTGTACTCATATTCGACATGCTTGCAGGAAGGTTGGAATTCTTCCCTTTGCTCGTGTTGCTGCAGCCGAATAATCTTATGGAGTTATTCAGAGTCAATCATAAGAAGTAGTGGGGTGTATGCATGAATCTGTTGGACAGAATGTATGATCTTGATCGTGAAGAGCTTGCCTATGAATGTGCTTTAGTATCGTTTGTGGGGCTTAAGAATATAGCGAAGAATGCCACTAGGACTTTCTTTGGCAAGGCTTTAGGTCTGTCCAATTCACTGCTTAAGATGGTCGGGAGTGAACCTCTTCCTGCTTCTGATTATGCAGATGTTGGAAGGGAAGTGAACCTTCTTATGACTGAGTATCTTGCGAAAGAAAAGGAAGAATTAGCTGAGATACTAAGGCAAAAGATAGTTGAGCGTCTAAAGAATGCCAGTGAGAGTAATAAGCTTGAAACTGATGATGCGATCAGCTCTGCCATGATAGATGAGGCATCGCTTCTGTATAAGATTACTGATGATATCATGCCTTTTGAGGCGATTGATGAGATATCGGAACATTTTCAGAAGGATTATCTGACGATCATATATAAGCAGCTTTTGTCAGAGGGCGAGAAGGAAGCGGTTTTGACAGACAAGAAGATGTTTGACGCTATAGTTTCGCTTAGTTATGAACAAAAGACTGCCTTAAAGTATGCTCTTAACGTGCCTGATTTTTCGGGTGCGAGCATAAGTCGCGGACTCAGGAATAAGGGCGGTTATCGTATGCTTGTCAGGATCACGTCTTATATAGGCTACGATATATTTGACAATACGCGCATACTTACCCAGTTCGTGTATAGTGATATATGGGGCGCTATAAGACCGGAGAGGTCTCTGATGGCGTATCTTATATGGAGACTCATGGACAGAGGCAGGGAGAAATTAAGGATCAAGGATGATACCTTGCCTTCTTTTTGCGCAGATAAGGAAAGAGTGCGTGCTCTAGAACGCGAGGAAAAGAGCCGCGATATAAAGCTTGCTTATGAGAAGGCTTCATCGGAATCCTTAAGACTTAAAAAAAGTGCCAGGGAAAAATCTCTTATGCTCGCAGAATTTAGAAAGAAGCTTGAAGTCCTCGGGAAAAAGAGGATTGAGTATAAGGAAAAGTACGAAGGCTATATGAAGTCTCTTGAAGAAGCGAAGAAGGAAAGTGAAATCGCAAATCAGACTCTGGATTCTTATGTTGCTTCGGTCAATGATCTTGATAAGACGTCTTCTGAATACAAGAAGAAGGTCTCTGATGCAAGGGCGGCTAGTAAGCGCCAGAGTGATCTTGAGCGAAGTATAGAGAATCTTAGTTCCGATATAAGGAAGTTCTTTGCGCAGTACAGTGATTGTGAGTCGAAGGTTACAAGACTTGAATCTGAGCTTGCAGAACTCAAAGTTCAACAGGAAAACTTTGCAACGCGCGAGAAAAGGTGCAAAGAAGAGTATGACAGAGATCTGGAACTATCTTCTTTTGATCTTAAGACTAAGTGGTATATGACTTTTGATGACATAACATGGGGTGACGCAGTTATTAAAGATGTGGCTTCCGGATTTGTGTTATCTGAGATACTGAATATAGAGAGAGCTCTTAAGGAGCTATCTATGGCGGAATCCATAGAGGATTACGGACATGCTAAGAAAGGGAAGGACGATGGGTATATGCATATGACGATAAAGTTAAGTGCACAGAATAAGGCTCATATAGCTTATAGGGCAGCAGATGAACCATCTAAGAAGCTCTTCGTCGCTACGATTAAGAATGGATACTAAAGACAGGATGAAGGTGGTTACGGATGTGCTATATGCAATCCCAAGATTCACAAAGAAGCCTTCACTTGAACATACAAAAAAGCTTCTTAAGAAGCTTGGTGTATATGATACCGATGCGAAGATAATACATGTGGCGGGCACTAACGGCAAGGGTTCAGTGTGCAATTATCTGCAGGAGGCTCTCCTTAAGTCAGGTCTTCATGTGGGATTATTCACATCTCCGCATCTTGTCACGATCAATGAGCGTATAAGGGTGGATGGGAAGATCATAGATGATGATACTTTTCTTGCCGCATATGATGAAGTGAGTGCTGTCGCAGACAAGACGAGTACTTTCTTTGAATACCTTCTTGCCATAGCTATGGTTGTGTACGCTAAGTTCAGGCTAGACTATATAATCCTCGAAACCGGCATGGGCGGAAGGCTCGATCAGACGAATGTCTACACTGATAAGGCACTGTCTGTCATAACTGAGATAGGTTATGATCATATGCAGTATCTAGGCGATACACTTGAATTGATAGCCAGTGAGAAGGCCGGTATCATATGGGGCGGCGATGTTGTCTATCTTGATAAGAGAGTGGAAGCCTCGTCTGTCATCAAAAAGAGAATAGAACAAGTGCATGCAACAGGCTATGCAGTTGATAAGACCGCTATAGAGATCATAAGTATAGAGGGTGGTCTTAGCTTTAGATACAGGACTATAGATGGTCAGACTAAGATTATTAGTTCAAATGCTGTGGCGCTTTACCAGGCAGAGAATCTAGCAATAACTGATACAGCTGTTGATGTGCTATCGCGCAAGGATTCAAGGATTGTTAAGCCAAAGCGTTATGACAGCATATGGGAAGGGCGCATGGAAGAGGTGGCACCTTGCATATATGTTGATGGTGCGCATAATGAGGACGGTGTCGATGCATTTGTATCATATGTTGAGTATGTGAGAAGTCGTGGCGATGACAGCTCGAATGTTCTCTTCTACTCGAATGTGTCCGATAAGGATTATAAGGCCATGATCAGGAGAATATGCAAAGAGCATGTGTTTGATAAGGTCTATATCATGCAGGTTGGCAAGGAAAGGGCAAGTGATCTTGCACTTCTTAAGGCTGAATACGAAAAGTATGGCTACGAACCTGTGATTGTTGAGAGTATGGATGAAACTGTAAGACTCATGAAAGAAGAAAGTGTCTTACATAAGGTGTATGCAGCGGGCTCACTTTATCTGGTGGGTGAGATAAAGAAAGTATTGAAAGGATTATTATGATCAACTTTGATGAAGAGATAAAAAAGTTTCAGCCTAGTCTTGAGGTGGAGGACACTGAAGAGGCTGTTTATAACGGTACTAACATGGACATAACGGACGTGATCAGCAAACTTCTCGATAAGATAGGGCTTGGTCAGGCAACTCCTGCCGATGTGACCGGCAAGCTCCCTGAAGAGTACTTCAAGGAAGAGTGATGGTGGCTGTATGAGATGTTGTAATTGCGGTGAGAAGATCATCGATTTTGACAGATGTCCGAATTGTAAGGAGGACGTGTCCGGATATAAGATCTTAAAAAGAGCTTCGGACATATATTATAACCAGGGACTTATGAAGGCGCGTGTAAGAGACTTATCAGGTGCGATCATAAGTCTTAGACTCGCTATATGCTGCGATAAGGACAACATAGAGGCTAGAAACCTCCTTGGTCTTGTGTATTACGAGATAGGCGAGGTTGTGTATGCGTGCCGTGAGTGGGTCATAAGCAAGAACTATAAGCCTAAGGGCAATCTTGCGGATACGTATCTTAAGAAGATGCAGTCGGGACAGAATAAGCTTGATGCGATGAACAACACCATCAAGAAGTTCAATCGCTGTCTTGAGTACGTTCATAACAACAACTATGATGTTGCGAGGATACAGTTAAAGAGGATAACTCAGGTAAATCCTAAGTTTGTTAAGGCAGGACTCCTTCTGTCGCTTCTCTACATGCGAAAGGGCGAGTACGAGAAGGCGAAGAAGCTTCTTAACAGACTTCTCAATGTCGATAAGGGCAATACGCAGGCGTATACATATCTTAGCGAGTGCGAAGCGCGTCTTCTCGAGAAGAAGAAGGAGATAGATCACGATTATACCAGGAATTCTCTCGAGCTCATCAAGAAGAAAGAAAAGGATGTTGAGGAGAAGAAGCCTCTTAGCGGTAACGATGTTATCGTGCCGAAGAGCACCTATAAGGAGCCTAGTAACGGCGCGATAACTGTGATAAATGTGTTGCTTGGAGTCGCTATTGGTGCGGCTATCATGTGGTTTTTGATAGTCCCTTCCATGAAGGCGGGCCTTAAGGAAGATAACAATAAGCAGGTAAAGAGCTATGTAGAGCAGATGTCAAGTGATAAGGCTGAAATCGCAAGACTCACACAGGCTCTTAAGGATGCTATAGAAGTCAATGATTCTCTTAAGTCGGGAACAAGTACTAACTCTACAGAGTTAGAGAATATCAAGGCACTTCTTCAGGCGAATGAGATGATCAAAGACGGTGACATCACCGGCGGTGTAGAGTTACTGAGTCAGTTTGGAAGCGATCAGCTGGTCGATGAGAATGCAAAGAAGCTCTATGACAGACTTCTTGGCAATAACTTCCTCGATGCATATAACGAATACATGAACCGTGGCAAGCAGGCAGCAGAAGGTGGTGATAATGACGCAGCAGCCAAAGCCTACGCCATGGCATATAAGATCAATCCTACACAAGAATCAGCAAGCGGTGCAGAAGAGTCTTATCGTGCTGCAGGCAATGAAGCTGAGGCTACTAAGTATCAAGAGATTCTAAAAAATTACTAAACGGTAAAACTTATCTTAAGTCGGAGTCCATTCTCCGACTTAAGATAAAAGCTCCGCGAGGTTGCGCACGGATTCGGAAAGGAAATATGTCTGATTGCGAGAGACCTGAATCCGGTGCGCAGGTCTCGCGGTGCTAGATTTGATTGA
>DOVJ01000222.1 GCA_003520145.1 Eubacterium sp. | reverse complement strand
TCTTTTTTATATTCTTCTACGCCTTCAAGCGCTTCAACTATCTCTATGCATTCTCGATAATAAGTCTCATATATCATCTTAGTCTCAACCAAACCAAATATATTCACATATGTCATCTTATTATTCTTTTCATCACTGTTAACCGGCTTACCAAGTGTCTCTTCATCTCCTGCTACATCAAGATAATCATCCTGAATCTGAAAAGCAAGCCCAAGCTTAAGACCGAGTTCACCGAAGTAATTCTCATCTTTGCCTGCCAATACAGCGCCAATCATAAACGGAGCTTCCAAAAGAGCACATGTCTTGTTCTCATGTATGAAGTTGATCTGATCTTTGTCAAGCTTCTTCCCCTCCATCATGACATCAAGACTCTGTCCACCGATCATGCCAAAAAGTCCAGATTTATTAGCAAGTATATGCGAAGCTTTTACTATTCTTTCAGCACAATCAGGAAACTCCTTAGCCGAAGACAAACATGTTTCAAATGCATACAAAGACAGACCATCTCCCGCAAGTATTCCTTGTGCTTCACCATATTTACTCCATGTGGTAGGCTTTCCTCTTCTTAAAACATCATTATCCATGGCAGGAAGATCGTCATGTACAAGTGAAAAAGAATGTATCATCTCGATAGCAGCCATGAAGTAATCAACTATATCCTTATCGCCACCGCACATACGATAAGCAAGATACATAAGATAAGGTCTTATCCTCTTTCCACCGTTAGTGACACTGTAATTCATCGCCTCTGTTATATATTCTCTATGTTCTACAGCCTTAGGAAGGAAGCTTACTACCTTCTCATCTATGATCTTTCTGTCCATATTACTCCTTAAAAGAATCCTCTGCTTTTTCTATATCTTCTTTGGCAGATTCCAATTCTTCCCTGCACTCCATATATATGTCCATGCCGTCTTTATATATACCTACAGCCTCACGAAGAGGAAGCTTGTCAGACTGCAGCTTGGATATCATATCCTTAAGTTTTTCTACTTTTTCTTCATAAGTAAGGCTTTCAGCCTTCTCTTCTTTTTTCTTAGCCATAACCAATCCTATCTTTCACCCACAGACTTAACACTGGCAGTTATACATCCGTCCGATACATCTATGACTACATCATCGCCTGATGCCACATCATGTATAGAACTGATCACCTTATTATCTTTTGTCACCACAGAATAGCCTAATCCAAGCTTCTTCATAGGCGACAAAGCCTCCAAAACACCCGCATATCTGTTTAATTCTTTTTCAACACCGATCATATATATGTTAAGGGAACCTTCAAGTCTGTCATGCAGATTTACAAGCTCTGTTTCACGCTTTTCTAAGATACGTCCTGGATGAGAACTTTCTAGTTTCTCACGCATATTCTCTAGCTTTTCTCTTCTCCTGTCATAATAGGATGTGAAAGCTTCCTTAAGCGACATCAGAAGATCATCAAGTGTTCTTTTCATATCAAGAACATCTCTTGTCACAGCTACAGCAGCTGCTGTAGGTGTAGAAACTCTGAGATCCGCAACATAATCAAGTATAGTATAATCACCCTCATGTCCTATAGCTGACACTACAGGAACAGGATAATCAAATACAACATAAGCAAGCTCTCTGTCATTAAAGCAGTTAAGGTCCTCAAAAGAACCACCGCCTCGCGCTATAACAATCGCATCAAGATTCTTGCTCTCTAAGGATTTAAGCGCCGATACAACACTCGATACTGCGCTAGATCCCTGCATAGTGGCATAACATACGGTAATATCTATATAAGGATCTCTTGCCAAAGCATTTTTTAAAAAGTCCTTTTCCGCCTGAGAATCCTTAGCAGTTATAAGTCCAACTCTCCTGACAAAAGATGGAAGCTCACGCTTGTATTCAGCTTCAAAAAGCCCCATCTGCGACAATTCTTCTTTGAGCTTCAAGAAATCTTCATAAAGCTTTCCAAGACCTACATTACTAACCTGTGAACACACAAGCTGATAATAACCTGCCGCTTCATATATGCGAACCTTACCACGGATCACGACCTTGCTTCCATCCTTGAATCCAGCCGGAAGCGGAGTTATGCCAAGGTCAAATATCCTGCACTTTATGATGGACTTCTCATCCTTAAGGTCAAAGTATATACCGTTACCGTATACTCTGCCGCGATAATTGCTGACTTCGCCAACTATCGTGATGTTGCCAAGCAGAAAATCATCTGCAAACATCCCGGACAGATAAGCATTCAGCTGACTTACCGTATATTCTTTCGCCATATTACATCTGTCCTAATACACCATTAACAAACTTAGATGCATTGTCTCCACCGTATATCTTCATAAGTCTGACAGCTTCATCGATAACGATATTCTTATCCAAGCCTAAGTATGCATTCTCAGCGATCGCAAGTCTAAGAGCAGCAAGTTCCACCTTACCTACACGATTAAGCTTCCAGCCGTCAAGATAACCTTCTATACGCTTGTCGATTTCCTCTAAGTGCTCTGCAACAGCCATAACCTTCTTCTTTATCTCAGCCTTCTGCTCATCGCTAAGCTGACTCTTAGGTATGATATCGCCAACGTCCTCTTCATCATAATCTACCGAAAAAAACAGGTCATCATATGATATCTCTCCCTGAAAATCAGATGAGAAAACCATCTCATAGGCATATCTTCTTATGTTTCTCAACTCGTCTGTCGACATACATCCTCCGAAAATTAATTCTAAATACAAAGAAAAGGAAGCACCACAATACTCCCTTTTCGTAATTCTTAAAGTTTCTTGTTGTCAATGTTCACGCCGGCAACTCTTATATTCACATCAGTGATATTAAGACCGGTCATACTCTCGATAGTACTCTTAACTTTCTCCTGAACCTTACTGGTCACCTTAGGAATACTACAGCCGTAATCAACCATAAGAACCATATCAATATTCGCGTTATTGCCTTCAACAACTACCTTAACGCCCTTTGATAAAGCCTTATTGCCGACCTTGTTAACATTGTCTCTGGTTATATTGCTCGAAACAGTTGATACGCCTTCTACGTCAGTAGCCGCAATAGCTGCAATAGAAGCAATAACCTCATCCGCAATCCTCAACTCGCTAATCTTATCATCACTGTTGAGGACATATGTATTTCTATTATCAAATTCGCTCAATTTATCATCCTCCTACATACTTAAAGTATATCTCAACCTATATCTTATTATATAAAAAAGCTTCATAATATGCAAGGTTTTTTTGCAATGTACTACTTATGATAAGGCTCACCGGACTTGATCTTAAATCCTCTGTAGACCTGTTCAAGAAGTATGACTCTCATCAGCTGATGAGGGTATGTGACCTTACCAAAAGAAAGCTTTATATCAGCCCTCGATATAACCTCATCAGATAACCCAAGCGATCCACCTATGACAAATGCTATGTGGCTATGCTGCATAAGTGGCTTAGACAGTATCTTATCGGCTATCTCCTCTGAATCTAGCATCTTACCATCTATACATAGAGCACATACATAAGCATCCTGTGGAATCTTAGCAAGAAGCTTCTTTCCTTCCGATGCCTTAATCTCAGCAATTTCCTTGGCACTTGCACCATCTTTGGTCATCTCATCCGCAACCTTAACTATGTTGAGATTGCAGTATGCAGACAGCCTCTTACTGTATTCGCTTATAGCATCCGTAAAAAACTTTTCTTTTATCTTGCCAACCACATATAAGCTTACTTTGACCATAATTAGCAGATACCCTTGATGATATCAGGAACAGCCTTAAGCATGTTATCGATTTCTTCAGGCTTCTTTCCGCCGGCAGTAGCCATATTATCTCTTCCGCCACCGCCACCGCCAACCATAACGGCCGCCTGCTTGATGATCTTGCCTGCAGCAAAGCCCTTTGCAATAGCAGCATCATCAGATGCTACGACAAGATTAACCTTACCATCCATAGCACCTGCTACTACTATGATATCAGCATCACCATTTGCCTTAAAATCATCGCAGAGCTTTCTAAGTGAATTCATATCAGAATCATCTACTCTAAGAGCAAGAACCTTCATATCGGAAACAACAGTCACAGACTTAGCAGCATCTGATACAGACGCCTTATTGATCTTATCCTTAAGACTCTCATTCTCAGAACGAAGTTCCTTATTCTCATCAAGAAGAGTATGGATCTTCTTCATAAGCATAGAGTCATCAGTCTTAAGAAGAGCGCATACGTCCTTATATGAATTCTCTATCTTCTTGTAATAATCCACAACAGCACTGCCTGTTATAGCTTCTATTCTTCTTATACCAGCAGCTATACCACTCTCAGATACTATCTTGAAAAGACCAATCTTAGAAGTATTGCTTACATGAGTACCACCACAAAGTTCAACAGAGAAGTCACCCATAGACACAACTCTTACTTCATCGCCATACTTCTCACCAAAAAGAGCCATAGCACCGGTCTTCTTAGCATCCTCAAGGCTCATAACCTCAGTCTTAACCTCAAGCGAATCAGCTATCGCATCGCTTACAATCTTCTCAACCTTCTCTAACTCTTCTGCAGTCATAGCCTGGAAGTGCGAGAAGTCAAATCTGAGCCTGTTCGGTGTAACCAAAGAACCCTGCTGCTCAACATGTGTTCCAAGCACTGTACGAAGTGCCTTCTGAAGAAGATGTGTTGCGCTGTGATTCTTACATGTATCCTCTCTAAGATCTGAATCAATCTTAAGAGTAACCTTATCACCAACCTTGAACATACCCTTGGTAACCTTACCAAAGTGTGCTATCTTACCGCCCTGAAGCTTCTTGGTCTCGATAACCTTGAATTCACCATCAGCGCTCACGATAACACCTGTATCACCTTCCTGGCCACCCATGGTAGCATAAAAAGGAGTCTCGTCAACCATTATCATGCCATCCATACCGTCAGTAATAGCATCGGTAATCTCAGTATCTGACGCAAGCACAGATATCACAGAATCGTGCTCATATCTGTCATATCCTACGAAAGTACTTGTTATAGCAGCATCTATAGACTGATATATAGTCACATCAGCACCCATGTAGTTAGTAGTCTTTCTAGCAGCTCTTGCGGTAGTACGCTGAACCTCCATACACTTTTTGAAGCCCTCTTCATCAGCTTCGATTCCCTTTTCCTCAAGGATTTCCTTAGTGAGGTCAAGAGGGAATCCATATGTATCATAGAGACGGAATACATCCTCACCATCAAGGACCTTACCACCTTCGCTCTCTAACTTAGCGATCATATCTGTGAGAATACCAAGTCCGAGATCGATAGTATCGTTAAACTTATCCTCCTCAACAGATATGACCTTCTTGATGAATTCCTGCTTCTCGCGAAGCTCAGGATATCCATCACAGGATACATCAACTACAGTATCAGAAAGGTCCGCAAGGAAAGTTCCTTCTATACCAAGAAGTCTGCCATGTCTAGCAGCTCTTCTAAGCAATCTTCTGAGGACATAACCTCTGCCCTCATTAGACGGCATAATACCATCAGATATCATAAATGTTACGGAACGGATATGGTCTGTGATAACTCTTATAGATACATCCTTCTTTTCATCAGAGTGATACTCTGTACCTGCCATCTGACAGATTCTGTTTCTCAAAGCATAGAGAGTATCTACATCGAAGATTGAATCTACATCCTGTACTACTACAGCAAGTCTCTCAAGACCCATACCTGTATCTATGTTCTTCTGAACAAGTTCGGTATAGTTGCCATTACCATCATTCTCAAACTGTGTGAATACGTTGTTCCACACTTCCATATATCTGTCGCAATCACAGCCTACAGTACAGCCTTCCTTGCCACAGCCGAATCTCTCACCACGATCATAATATATCTCAGAACATGGACCGCAAGGACCTGCGCCATGCTCCCAGAAGTTATCTTCCTTACCAAATCTGAAGATTCTGTCTTCAGGTATGCCGATTTCCTCATTCCATATTCTGAAGGCTTCATCATCATCCAGATATATACTTGGATAGAGTCTGTTCTTATCAAGACCTACAACTTCAGTCAAGAATTCCCATGACCAGTGTATAGCCTCTGTTTTAAAGTAATCGCCAAAAGAGAAGTTACCGAGCATCTCAAAGAAAGTACCATGTCTGGCAGTCTTGCCGACATTCTCGATATCGCCTGTTCTTATACACTTCTGACAGGTAGTAACTCTTCTTCTTGGTGGAATCTCCTGACCTGTAAAGTAAGGCTTCAGAGGTGCCATACCCGAATTGATGATAAGCAAACTGTTATCATTATGAGGCACCAAAGAGAAGCTCTTCATCTTAAGATGATCCTTACTCTCAAAAAACTCCAAAAACATCCTTCTTAAGGTGTTAACACCATACTTTTCCACAACTATATCCTCCACAAATTACTTTGTCTTATTCTTCTTAGCGTCTCTGATCTTCTTACCTGCAAATATGCCTAATCCCATAGCACAGGTAACCGCCAGGACTCTCAAGACTTCAAAATAAATATCATTCAACAATACTATCATAACATACCGCCTTTCATATCATTGACATTATTATTATAGTACCACAAATAAACTTATTAGTCAACGCCCTCACCCGTCAACTCTTTTTCAAGCTCACACATAGCTTCCTTCGCCATGTTTCTGGCAAGCTTGTCACATAACTCATTATATTCATTTTCCGCATGACCCTTAACCCACACGAATGTCATCTCATGAATCGACGTAAGTTCAATTAGCCTTTGCCACAGATCGGGATTCTTGACATCCTTAAAACCCTTCTTTATCCAGCCATAGATCCAATTCTCGTTATAAGCCCTGCACAGATACTGCGAATCAGAATAAAGTGTGACTTTACATGGAAACTTAAGTTCCTGCAAAGAGGCTATAGCTGCCATAAGCTCCATCCTGTTATTCGTCGTCTCCTTCGCTTTATCGGACAGTTCCTTCTTATGTACTTCGCCCTTAGAATCAGTATACATAAGGATTGCGCCATATCCACCAGGTCCCGGATTACCAAGACAACTGCCGTCAGTATATATAACAACTTCCTTTAGATTTTTCCCCATTCCATAGTCCTTTCAAAATCAGAAGCCAAAGCATTGGCATCGCTTATGATACCTGCATCGTAGCCAAGAATCTCCAAAAGCCTGATAGCATTTCGGCTGGTTGCTTTACCATCAAGAAGCCTGTAGCTAAACCTTACATCATTATCAACAACCTCTTCGGTAAAGTGGTAATTATCATAGTGTTTCTCAAGTATTCCTGTAAGTTCTATATCGTGAGTCGCAGCAAAGCATATCACATTCATAGTTGAAAATGTCTTGAGGATAATGCTCGATGCGGCTATTCTCTCAATTGTATTGGTACCTCTTAAAACCTCGTCTATAAAGCAAAGTACAGGCACAGATGTATCAGCTGTTAAGATTCTTCTTAAAGACTTGATCTCAACCATATAGTAGCTATCATGCTCTAGAAGATCATCACTCAAGGACATAGAAGAATATACTCTAAACCTTGATGCTTTATAGCTCTTACAAAGACATGTATATATACTCTGCGCAAGAATTGCATTAATTCCAACCATACGAAGAAATGTCGACTTACCAGAAGCATTGGAACCGGTAAGAAGTACACAGCGCTTACAATCAATCGAGTTAGAAACAGCATCATCTATAAGTGGATGAACGCCATCAACGATTTCTATACTCTTTCCTTCAACAAACTCAGGCTTGACATAGTTTTTGACCCTGGTTCTGTAAGATGCTATACTTGTACAGGCATCAAAGAAGCCGACTATTTCATACAATCTAAGCACATCTTCCATAACACCGGGAACCTTATCAACTATGTTGTTGAACTTAATAAGATCCACATGAGTAAGCATTCTCACATAGCTCATGAACATCTCGATCAGCGAGCCGTCATTACTGTTAGTGTCGCTAAGGAGGAAACTGTTTTTCATGACAGGTTCAAGCTTTTTCTTAATACCAGATAGCTCTTCCTCATAGTTTTCAAGTTCCTTAAGCTTAAGCTTTAGTATCCTGCTATTTGCACGATGCATCTTCGCAAGATAATTGACACAGACAAAGTAAGGCTCAACCTTTGCTCTAAACTTATAATATCCCATGATCTGAAACACAAGCATAACAAAGAACACTGACACGCCGATACCAGCATCTACGAAAATTGTACAGAGTATAGAAGCTATAAAAGCGATCAAGCCCACATAATGTATGAGATTCCCCATAACAGGTGCATTCTTAAGCTCTGTCAGATACTTGATCATAGAGATCTTTCTCACAAAGCCAAGATCATATATAACAGATGACAGCTTCTTTCTGTCAGTTTCACTCTCCTGTATATAGGAAACAATACGATCTGTTTCCTCAAGAGAAGTTATATCCTCATCCTGTTTTCTCAATCTATAGTAAAGATATTCCTGTCCAAGGGATGAATTCGAATTGTTGATCTTCATAAATACATGATCCATATCCATATCATGCCAGGTTATATCATCAACATAACATCCGCTGTTATCATGTTCTGCCTTATATCTATAATAATCAGCTATATAATCATATTCCTCATAAGTATATTCTTTTATATTATCCTTAAAAAACAAATTATCGTCATATCGACGCATAAGAAACTCCTTATTCTTTCATTCTAACTTAAAAGAGAGACCGCATATTTGTCTGCGATCTCTCAGATCATACAATACATAAAAATCACCTGTTCACCAATCTGTAGTATCTCTGGATTTCATATTCAGAGATTTCCTTTCTGTCCATGTTGTAGTTCTTGTTAACCAAAACATAAACATTGTTTCCACCACTTGACTTACGTTCCTTAACGATGAATCTTTCTGGGAATTCTCCTTTGCTCTCAAGTTCATCATTAATCTCATAAGCGAAATGACTAGCTTTTCCGATAAACTTATCTAAAAATCCCATATTCAACACATCCTTTCTTTTATTGATATTCTTTTAACGATTACTTGTATCCTTCCTCTAATTCTATTATACCTCATTTTTGAAATAATTCAATATGGGAAATTGTTAAATCTTTGTAACATTCGG
>DOVJ01000050.1 GCA_003520145.1 Eubacterium sp. | reverse complement strand
GTATTTGATGCTGATATGGTGGATGAAAAGTATCATGTCAGACAGCAATTAGATGAAGAACTTGTAAAGTATCATTTTAACTCCGAGAATTATTCTGATAACGGTGAGTGCAAGTGTTCGTTTGATACTATGCTTACACTTATAGAACTGTTGGGAATATCGGATCAGTATGATTTTTCTTATATGATTCCTTATTATAAAGAGTATGAAGAAGAGTTTAGTTCTTCATGGGATTATAGGATTTTTGCATATGACTATTATAGAATAAGTGGTGATAATTCTATTCTTGAACCAATAGAGCCATTGATATTTAAAAATACGGCTATGGATTATAACAATATCGTATCGAACGCATATTCCAATAACAGATACAGGATTTATAAACATCCAGAGTATGATAGTGAAGTTAAGGAAGCTCTTCATAATTATGTAGATTCTCTTAAAGCTCCTATGACCGAACAGATAAATGCGGAAACTACATATTATGGTGTTATGCTTTCTAATGTCTCGGGTTTTGAATATGACAAAGATAAGATTGCAAATTATCTGAAGGAATATTTTACCACGATACATTATATAGAAGATGGTATCTGGTATAGAGATGTTTATGTAATCAAGCTTGCTTCCCTTCTTGACCGCCTTGATGTTGTTCCTGATGAATATAAGAAGATTGTAGATGACGGGATATCATCGATGGATTTTGATAATTATGAAGAATGGGAGACTTATTCGGAATACCTACAGTTAAAGCTTATATTTGACCCGTCTTATAGTGTTTCACTTGATCAAAAGAACCGCATGAAAGAATATGTGACCAGAGTGCCGAGTAAACTTAAGGAATCGACTAAAGATAAAGAAAAACTTAAGTATTATATAGATACGATATGTTATAGTAGAGATTATCTATTCTTTCAAAGTATTCTTGGCATGAAGATTCAATCTAGTCATAAGGAGCTGTTTAAG
The DNA here is from genome assembly GCA_003520145.1 of Eubacterium sp. Lineage (GTDB taxonomy): Bacteria > Bacillota > Clostridia > Lachnospirales > Lachnospiraceae > UBA9775. The sequence continues at coordinate 4,981 of DOVJ01000050.1, read as the reverse complement.
AAAAACTGTGGTGTACAAAGTATAGAAGATGTATATGGCATCTATGATTTATTTTACTACTATATGCTCGAAAAGGATTGATGATTATCATGATGAACAAACTTATTCTAATAATCCAGAATTTTAGATATATGATCAAGAAAAGGGGCGGCGTATTTGGCGCTGCCCTTATTAGTTTGTCTGTTTGCCTGTGTGGGTTGCTTTTTTACGCAGGAATCGCATTCAAGATTTTTTACAATGAAAAAAGCGGAGGTAGTGTAGATATACAGATCTCTGAATCAAATCCTGAAGCTTTAATTAGTTTGCTTAACGAGTTAAAGCACGGGTATGGTGATATCGAATACATAGAAGCATATGATTCAGGAAGAGATGATCTGATGGGCTATTATAACATGAATTTTTATGATTGTCTTAGCAGCGGTAAGGCGTATTCTTTAGATGAAGATGGAGACGTGCTGTTGCTTGATGAATCGAAAGTCAGATTGGAACGTGATGGAGGATTTGTGGTTGGCAAGGTGGTCAATCTTGGTGACAAGAGTTATCGCCTGATCGGAACGCTTGTGTTTAGTGATCAGGACTGCTATATGCTTCCGATTGATAACTTTGTGAAGAATTACAGTACATCCAGGTTGAAGATAGGATATACAAATGCTTTGAAAAGACGGGATGTCAATGCTCTAAAAAAGTATCTGAAGAATTCCGCATGTGTAAGTGACGTAAAGATAGTCAGAAAAAAGAGCATATTTGAAGTATCGTATATTGTGACATTATTCGCGGAAATAGGGTTGATGTTTTCTGTAGTTATATTGAACATCTTCGCAATTCTGTATTACTGGCTTGTGTTCTTTAAGCGCAATTATGCAGTGTACAGGGTTTGTGGTGCGAGCAATAACCTCAATGTTCGGATGATAGCTATTCAGTCTATGTTGTTTGTGTTCATAGGTATGGTGATTGGTAATCTTATATATATGGGCTTGTTATCTGTTATATCGGCTTATGATGTTGTGTATGGATACAGTTATATGCCATATATAAAGTTTTCTGGCTTAGTATATGTTGTGTTGATGGTGTTTTCAATCATACATGCTATCAGATTTGGAAAGAAGGAAGAAATCTATAGGGTGACAGAACGATGAAGACTTTGTTGATAATCCTCGGTTTGATAAAGAGGAAGAAGCAGACTACCATATTGCTCACTATAGAGATATGCATATGTCTGATCGCTTTTAACGGTTTGATCGACAGTCGTATGGAGATTAAGAAGAAAGCAGCGGTAGTCAATACATTTGAGGATAATGATATATATTACTTTGGCTGGGCTAAATATTTACCATCGGATTTTGAACTAAAAAAGGTAATACCTGTCGATATTCTTGAGAACATGCAGATAGGTAGTGTCGGCCTGATGAACATAAAGCTTAAGGAAGGCGGAGGTTTTGGTGCGCTGTCATACAGCAAGCTTATCGCTGATAACTTGAATTATGATCTGAAATCCGGTGTGAACTTTTCTAAAAGTGATTCTGATTATATCAAGGGCATATGGATCGGAGATAGGTATAAAACTGGAGACATAATAGAAACTGATAATGGTGCTAAGATCGAAATCATAGGTGTCATGCCGATAGGAAGTTATGCTGTCTCATGCACAAGTGGTGGAGGCAATGGTGCTTCGTCGCTTGATTCATTTGTTAAAGCGGCAGAGAAAGAAGGGCTTTTGATAGAAGAAGCAGAGCTTCTATCGAAGTATATGTATGGAGAACAACGATGCAAGATAATAGATATCAAGGATGATGAGAGACGCGATGAGATTATAGGAATCTTAAGAGATTATGGAACAATCTCTTCAATCAAAGAGATGCGAGATAATTACAAGTACGATAACGATGTCGACAGGATAGTCAATATGGTTTTATTCGTGGTATTCTCTGTGGTGACTATGGCTGGAATCGTGGCTGTTAACGGCATTCAGGCTAAGAAGAATACGAAGATCTATGCAATCTACTATATGTGTGGTATGAGTCCTAAGAAGAATATCATGATCGAGGCTATAAGCACATCGCTTGTTATGATGATCGCTTTTATGGTTTTCAATGTAATCACGCATGTGGGCTTTGTGAAAAACCTGTTCGTGATATTGTATCTGTTTGGTGTTTATTTTATATCGTCTGCGTGGTTTGTTTTTAAGGCATCCAAGCATGATCTTATGGTTTTGTACAAAGAGTGAGGGATAATTATGGGATTAGAATTAAGAGATGTTACTAAGGCCTATGACGTAGGTGATAAGAAAAAGAAGGTGCTTGATGAGGTGAGTCTGACAATCGAAGATGGCGAATTAGTTGCCATATGTGGAAAGTCGGGTGCAGGTAAGTCGACGCTTATACATATGCTAGGGCTCTTAGATAAGCCTGATAGTGGTAAGATCTTGATAGATGAAGTGGATGCAAGCAGCCTATCTGAGCAGAAAAAGGCGGCCATGAGGAATAAGAAGCTTGGCTTTGTACTGCAGGATTTTGGGCTTATAGAAGGCGAGACAGCATATAACAACGTTCGTGTTCCGCTTCTTCTTGGGAGTGTTAAGTTTGGTCAGATAGATGGACTTGTCAGCGAAAAGCTTAAGGAACTTGATATATATGAGCTGGCAGAGAAGGATGTTTCGCTTCTTTCTGGTGGTGAGAAGCAAAGAGTTGCGATTGCGCGGGCTATAGTCAATAACCCTGATTATATCTTAGCAGATGAGCCGACAGGCTCTCTTGATAGTGCGAATGCAGCCAATGTTATGGGCATACTGAAGAAGCTGAATAAGGAAGGTAAGACCGTTGTCATCGTTACTCACGATATGGAGATAGCCAATATGTGCGATAGGATTATACATATAATGGATGGAAAAACTTCCATTGACAAAACTAATAATTGACTTTTTCATCACTTTGTCGTATAATAATCTAGTACAAATGCTGTGACAGAGACAGTAGCCCCTGACGAAACCCAAAGAGAGCCGCAGATGCTGGGATTGCGGTGGAAGTAGGCAGGACGTGAAGATCACTCTCGAGCACCGGACCGAAAAGGGGACTTAGTAGGCTTCGGCGTATTTCCTGCGTTAAAGGAACGCATATGATTGTATGTCGTGATGGATTATGATAGGACTATTATATAGGACCTGTGTCTTTTGCGGCATAGGTCCTTTTTTACGTAATTAACATCATTCAGAAAGGAGTTTTCGTCTTAGACGAAGCAAAGAAGCTATGTACGAGAAAGTACCTACTAATCTCAACTTTGTTGAGAGAGAAAAGAGAATCGAGCAGTTTTGGAAGGATAATAAGATATTCGAAAAGAGTATCACAAGCAGGATGGGCAGACCATCTTATACATTCTATGATGGACCGCCTACCGCTAACGGTAAGCCACATATAGGTCATGTTCTTACACGTGTTATCAAGGATATGATACCACGTTATAAGACCATGAAGGGCTATATGGTTCCTAGAAAAGCCGGTTGGGATACTCACGGACTTCCTGTTGAGCTTGAAGTTGAGAAGATGCTTGGACTAGATGGTAAGGAGCAGATCGAAGAGTATGGTCTTGAGCCATTTATCAAGCATTGTAAGGAGAGCGTGTGGAAGTATAAGGGAATGTGGGAGGATTTCTCTTCTACAGTAGGCTTCTGGGCTGATATGGATAATCCTTATGTAACTTATGATAATAACTTTATCGAGTCTGAGTGGTGGGCACTGAAGCAGATTTGGGATAAGGGTCTTCTCTACAAGGGCTTTAAGGTTGTGCCTTACTGTCCTAGATGTGGTACCCCTCTTTCTAGCCATGAGGTTGCACAGGGCTATAAGACTGTTAAGGAGCGCTCTGCAATCGTAAGATTCAAGAAGGCTGACGAGGAGAATACATACTTCCTTGCATGGACCACAACTCCATGGACCCTTCCTTCGAACGTAGCTCTTTGCGTAAATCCTGATGAGGAGTACGCTAAAGTAAAGGCTGTCGACGGCAAAGTATATATCATGGCTACAGCACTTCTTGATACTGTACTTGGCAAGCTTGCTAAGGAAGGTGAGAAGGCTTACGATGTTCTTGAAACCTATATAGGTCGCGACCTCGAGGGACTTGAGTATGAGCCACTCTTTACCTGCGCTGGTGATGCAGCAGCAAAACAGAAGAAGAAGGCACATTTTATAACAGTTGACAATTATGTAACCATGTCAGATGGTACCGGTATCGTACATATAGCACCAGCATTTGGTGAGGACGACTCGAGAATCGGACGTAATTATGATCTTCCTTTCGTTCAGTTTGTAGACGGCAAGGGTGATATGACTAAGGATACCGATTATGCCGGAACCTTCGTTAAGGATGCAGATCCGCTTATCCTTAAGGATCTTGACGCTAGAGGCCAGCTCTTTGATGCGCCTAAGTTCGAGCATGAATATCCACACTGCTGGAGATGTGATACACCGCTCATCTACTATGCAAGAGAGTCTTGGTTCATTAAGATGACTGCTGTTAAGGATGATCTTATCGCTAACAATAACACTATCAACTGGATTCCTGAGAGCATCGGCAAGGGCAGATTCGGCGCATGGCTTGAGAACGTTCAGGATTGGGGTATAAGCCGTAACAGATATTGGGGAACTCCTCTTAACATCTGGCAGTGTGAGTGCGGACATATGCACTCTATAGGAAGCATCGAGGAACTTAAGAGCATGTCTGATGACTGTCCTGAAGATATCGAGCTTCACAGACCATATGTGGATGCTGTCACTGTTAAGTGTCCTAAGTGCGGCGGCAAGATGCACCGTGTACCTGAGGTTATCGACTGCTGGTTCGACAGTGGTGCGATGCCATTTGCACAGCATCATTATCCTTTTGAGAATAAGGATCTCTTCGAAGCGCAGTTCCCAGCTGACTTCATAAGTGAGGCTGTCGATCAGACAAGAGGGTGGTTCTATTCACTTCTTGCTATATCTACTTTGAT
>DOVJ01000157.1 GCA_003520145.1 Eubacterium sp. | reverse complement strand
ACTGTTTATCCTATTAATAAAATATGCAAGTCTTTCTTTTTGTGTCATACACATCACACCTCCTCATCATCCCCACAGTAGTGCATATACACTTCCTCAAGGTTCTTCTTGCCAAGCTTCTCTAAGAACCCTGCAGGGCTGTCATTAGCGAGAAGTTCGCCCTTCTTCATGATAAGTACCTTATCAGCTATTGTCTCTATATCGCTCACTATATGCGTTGCGATAAGTATGATCTTATCCTTGCTAAGCTCACCTATATATCTTCTCAGAACCACTCTCTCCTTCGGATCAAGACCCGCTGACGGCTCATCGAGTATGAGCACGGATGGATTCGATAGAAGTGTCGCGCAGACAAGAAGTCTCTGTCTCATACCTCCGGAAAATGCGCCTGTCCTCTTGAACCTGTCTTCCCACAGATTCACCTTCTTAAGATTCTCCTCTATCTCTTTCTTAGCCACACTTCTTTTCATGCCCTTAAGGTAGGCAACATACTCAAGGTAACTTATGGCTGTCATCTTCTCATAGAAACCCTGTTGCTGCGGCATATATCCTATAGTAGCTCTGTACTTTTCCTTAAGACTAAGTATCTCAACATCATCTAAGAGTATCTTTCCCTCATCACGCTCGAGATTGTCTGTCAGCAGATTAAAAAGCGTACTCTTACCTGCACCATTAGCGCCAAGTATAGCATATATTCCCTTTTCAAAACTATAATTAAAGCCCTTAAGCGCGACAACATCACCATATCTCTTCTTAACATCTATAAGTTCAAGTTTCATAACATCTCACCTCATATTAACATACCGATTATCAAAACAGCCAGACTCCACGCGATACAACCCTTTTCGTAAGGAAGTTTCTTAGAAGAGAACATAACAACTAAACCAAATATCAGACAGCATAACCAATCAATACACAGATAAGCTATACACACAGTTCCTATGCTCACATCCAAAGGAAAGTTCTTGAAGAGTTCAACATTGTGAATATCCATATTCCAGTGCATGAAAGTCAGGTTGTGTCCTGTCTCATACATATAGTAGCCCATAACAACCCAATATACAAAGCTTGTAACCACTATACTGTATATGATCTTATCCCTTAACTGCCACTTTTTGCCATACTTAAGGGAATTAACCATCGATACCACTCCGGCTTTTCGCTCATAAGCGTATATACCTGCATTTAAGAAAACTGCTATCAGACATATCATCAACATTTTTTTACATCTGGTGATCTTACCACCCTCACAGAAAAAAGTCTTATAATTAAAATCGTCAAGCACCTTCACATCCGAACAATTCATGCTCCTTACATATTCGCGCCTTGTTTTCAAACTATCGATATTATTGCTTAATATGATATATCGAGACGACTCTTCGCCCTCTTCTTCTGCTATCTTCGCAAGCTTATCATCCAACCCTGCTATATAGGCATCTACGCCGTCTGGATCCTTCACTTCGCACTCTTTGAAGTATTTGCCGAGAATACCACTCATCTCAAAGTAATTCATAGGATAGAGTTCGATATCGTTCTTAGCCCACACATAAGCAAGGAGCAGGAAAACTATACCCATACTGTATATAAGATTCTTTCTGAATTCCTCAAGTCCACGCAACCCAAAAGAAACAAGTCTTCCATTAACCTCAAGTATAGAAGGTCCAATCATAACAGGCTTCTTAAACTTAGAGATAGCGAATCCCGCAATTACTACCAGCAAAGTAATAATACAAAGCGCGGTCAACATGATCACCCTGTAGGATACAGGACTTCCGGCAACCATAAAGAGCCTGTAGCGCTTAAAAAGCGCTGAACTGTCTATATAGTTATACAGATTGAAGTTCTTAAGAAATTCATATTCATCATTGTAGCTGATAGTCTTGTATATAAGATATTCCACGCCATAGAAGACAAAATTATATACAACACCAAGTGCAAAATCATCAAATATGAGAATAGTAACATACACACTCACTATGATCATAAATGTAGTCAGAATCCTGTACATGATGAAAATCAGTATAAATGTTTTGATATCCACCTTAAGTATCAACTGCTGATACTCATCCACAGACTGTATCGGTGCTGACAAAACAGGTTTTCCGAGATGATGCCAGTTCACCAAAAACATACCGGCATACATCACAAAGTTGATAACTGTCAAACCAACCAACAATATACCTATACGACTCAAAAAGATTTTTTCTCTTCCTCTGACAGTAGTAGATACAAACCACCACATGCCACGCTTTCTCTCCTCCTGAAAGATAGACACCAAAAAAAGCCCCAGCAATACGCTTACAAACACAGGAAACAGATTCTTAGTCACATTGGTGATAAGACTATCTTCCATATCAACAGTCTCAACATCCATGATCTTTCTAAAGTCTTCTTCAGTCTTATCAGCTTTTTCAACTACAACGCCCTTAGAACTGCTCCTTACCTTATCACACTGGCTAAAAACCCTGACCAACATACTATGAAAGCTGCCATCATCGAGATTCTCACCTTGCATCTGCTGCATATTCTGGTAATAATACTCTTCTTCAGGACCTCCTGTCTGAGTTCCAAATTTTTTAATATTTTCGGAAAAAAGCACCAAAAAGGCGATCATGATCGCAACGCCGAAAAATATAAGCTTTTTATTATAAAAACATCTCTTGAATTCCATAACTTAATAACCCCTATTTATCCTCTTCCATCCCTTATCAGGATTCTGGGTGTCGTAGACGTAGAAGTACGACCTAGTGCTATAGTCGATATTTGTAAAATAATATCTGCCGTCATATGCTGCTATACCATCTCTTACACCATATCCCTTAGGAAGATATATGTGTTCAACTACATTTCCTTCATAATCATAAGCCTTAACTTCACCATCTATAAGCTTGCCATTTTCTTGATCATGTATCGATTGTCTATATTGAGTATTGATAGCATATATCCTGTTATCATTATAGAATGGTACACCCCAACCTTTGCCCTCAAGGCGTATTCTTTTATCACCATCAACCAGAATTAATCCTTCTTTTTCCTTAGATACATATCTATTACCTGACAGCAATACCACGTATTGAGTTTCTTTTACAGTTATATAACTTAAATCCTTTAAATCATATATTCTTTCTTCACTAAATTCCACATAAGTATCGCTTTTCGGAGCTGGAACATCTATAACCATCTTATTATCATTCACAGAATAAAAATGCCAATTCTGATCATCATCGCATAAAAATAATTGCTTTGAATATGCCTTATCTCCTTTTAGATGCTGAACATCATATTCCATGACACATAATCGGGATTTCGTATCCCAATCACCAGCATCATCATAATCTGTTACTTGCGAATTATAAGCACAGTATATCTTTCCACCATATATTTCCAGATACATCATCGGCCCAGTTCCTTTTACATCGTCTGTGATATCAATCACTCTTTTTCTATTGTTCCCATCAAAATCACAATATCCAAGATAATATCTATT
>DOVJ01000210.1 GCA_003520145.1 Eubacterium sp. | reverse complement strand
AGTATAGAAATCTTGACGTGTCCTAATGATTGTTTTTACAGCCTAATAATTATCTCTTAAGATTTACAAGTTCCTCAAGCATCGTATCAGATACTGTTATGATACGCGAATTCGCCTGGAAACCTCTCTGTGTGGTGATCATATCTGTGAACTCAGATGAAAGGTCTACGTTCGACATCTCGAGTACGCCGGCAGACATCTTGCCGCCAAGTGCAGATATATCCTCACCTATACCGTTAAATACACCGGAGTTAAGTGTTGCCTGATAGAGGTTCTCACCTATCTTCTCAAGACCTGCAGGGTTAGAGAAGCTTGCAACTGCTATCTTACCGATGCTCCTTACATCACCGTTACTGTAATAAGCTGAGATTGTACCATCCTGCTGTATACTTACGCCGGTCTTAGAACCTACAGTCTTACCCTTACCATTGCCTTCAGCATCGCCATAACCAACCTTTATGGATGTCTCATCGCCCTGCGAAACAAGACCTGATACATCGACGGTTATTGGCTCGATAGGAGTTGCACCGTCAGGTACTGTGAAGTTAACAGTGAAGTTTTCAAGTGTGCTCTTACCTGTTACATTGTCAAATGTAAGTGAAGGCTCGCTGATCTCGAAGGAATAACCCTCAAGTATCTTACCATCGCTAAGCACATTGGAAGCAGTCATGTTATAAACCATGTTATTATCAGGATCCTGTGATATATTGACTGTTGCAAGATAAGAATATCCAAGGCTATCAAAGAACTTTAAGTTAAATGATGTATAACCGCCAGTCTTAGCAAAAGCCTGATCTTCCTTGTTGATATTACCTGTTATGGTATTAGCAGTAGTTGGCTCCGGTGGAGTATACTGATCATCAGGATTCTTAAGGTAAAGCGGTTTAACATTACTCTTCAGGATATCACCTTCTGCATCAGTTCCCCATCCCATAACAGCAAGACCACTTGCTGTTACAAGCTTACCTGACTCATCTACAGTGAAGTTACCAGCTCTTGTGAAGTAAGTAGCGCCTGCATTCTCCACTATGAAGAACGACTGACCTGATATCTTAAGATCGAAAGGATTGTCAGTTCTCTGGCTGGCACCTTCTGTCTCTATGTTCTGGCTTATTGCGCCTACGTTAGAACCAAGACCTATCTGCATAGCGTTGGTTCCGCCTTTTCCTGTTTCGGCATTAGGACCGGAAGCACTCTGTGTAGTCTGATAGAAAACCTCCGAAAAAGTAACCGAATTGGATTTATAAGCTACAGTATTCACGTTCGCGATATTGTTACCGATAACGTCCATCTTGGTCTGGTGAACCTTAAGTCCGGAAACACCAGAAAAAAGTGATCTCATCATAATGAATACCTCCATTCATCTGATGTGCTGCGGGTATCGTCCGTCACTCAGATACCCATAACCTCCATAAGGGCCGGTCATACTATAACAGCACCATCTATATTTGTGTAAACTCTGTCTTTGGAATCTTCGTTATCTATGGCAGTAACTACTGTACTGTTCTTTGTGTTGACTATAAAAGCCATATCATCCATGATAAGGAGTGATTCCTTGATACCGTTTGCTCTTGCTTTATCAGCTCCTGCCTGAAGCCTGTAGAGTTGCTCTGGTGTAAGATCTATGTTGCGATCTGTAAGTCGCTTAGTAGCATGCTTTGAAAAAGTTACTTCAAGAACATCCTTAAAGCCCTCACTTCGCTCAACTTCTCTCACCTTGTTATCACTTAAGTACTGACCTGTGATCTGCTCGATTGAATTAAAACCACTACCTGTAATATTCATCCTGATCACCCGCCATTCTACTGATCGATAACGCCTGACAGATCGTCGAGATTATATTCCTGACCGCCTATGCCAAGATATATATCCTTGCCTTCCTTAAGAACATAATCAACCATACCCTCTATAGTCTTCTTTTCACCAGTAGCAAGTGTTGTATTCATAGCAACCATCTTACCTACGAGGTCAAAGCCCTGGTTCTGATTGAGTGTACTGCTCATGTTCTGAAGCTCTTCAACCTGTGAGAAAGAAGCCATCTGAGCAACCATCTGTGAATTATCCTGTGGTTCAAGAGGATCCTGATTCTTCATCTGTGCAACAAGCAATTGTAAAAATGCTTCTTTGTCAAGCGTGGAATTACTCTTTGTCTTGGCAGCACTCTCATTCCTTGTGGCACCCGATATGGCAGATACAAAATTGCCATCATTGTCCATTCCTGCAACTATTCCCATATCTACACCTCCTATGCTTTGTAATTTATAATATTATCGGACGATTCTTCACTTTCATTAACAGGTACGTCTTCAACTTCCATACCGCCGTCAACAGAAAGCGAACGTCTTCTTCTTCCGCTGTTCTGACCAAAAGCGCCCTGATTGCTTTCATCCTGCTGAGAAAAAGCTCTTCCAGCAAGAACTATCTCTACGTTCTCAACCTTCACGCCCTGATTCTCAAGATTGGTCTTAAGAGTCACAAGCTGTGTCTCAAGTGCTTTTTTTACTGCCTCATCGGTAGCCAGAACATTGGCCGATACAACGCCATTCTTAGACATAACCTGTATAGTTACATGTCCGAGGTTCTGTGGATTGAGCTGAATCTCAAGAGACTTCGTATCCGGTGTAAGATTAACTCTTATACTTTCATTGACCTGTCTTAGCACATCATCTACATCCACTGCTTCAACCGGTGCTTCAGCTATCGCATCTGACTCTGCCACAGCAAATGCTTCTCTTATGCTGTTATTAAGATTGCTGACTATCTTACCTGCAGTGTCTGATTCTTCCTTAGCGCCTGCTTGCGTATCACTTCTGCCCTCAGAAGATCCTTCACTTTCCGTCTTAACCTCTGCTGTCTGTGGTCTTTCTTCAGGCTTAACTACGTCTAACCTGAAATCAGTCTCCTCAGTATCAGTATCAGCATCTGCATCTGCATCAGCATCAGCAAGCTCATCATAAGCCTTGATATCATCTGCGGTTATGCCCATATCGGAAGCATTTGCAAGGAAGGTCTCACCAGCAGTTACGATTTCCTTATACACAGCTGATAGATCCGCATCAGATATGACATCGTAAGGATTCTGTGCATCTGTTGTGGCAACCATGACCTGAAGGATATTAGAGGGTTCTGTAAGTTCAAGAGCGGTAAGAGCCAGCTCTTCCATCACACTCTCAAGTTCCTCAGGCTCTATACCAAGCGCCTTACTTACGGATTCCTTGAATTCCTCTTCCAGCCCTTCGATTTTTTCAGTGCCGGCATCCACGCTGTCTCTTGCGTTAGTGATCTCTTTGGCCTTCTTAGAAAGCTTCGATACAGCCTTATCAACATCCGCATCCTTACTCTTAGGCGCTTCTGTATCCGAATTACCACTAGACTGTTCTGCCTTTGCAAAGCGCCTTACGTTACTCTGCTTAGCATCTGTAAGAGCTGACGAAAAACCCTGACCGTCAGTCTTCTGAACCTTAGAATCGGTATTACCGGCTATGTTGACAAGTATGTCGCTCGGGGCATTTGTTTTAATATTGCCGATATTCATAAGCCTTCTCCTTTCGTATTTACTTATAGGAGTCGGTATCACTCAGTCGGATACATGATCTTGATGAGCTTACCTGCGTACACAGGATCCATCTCTGCTAGTATAGCTGCACTTTGAGTAGTCTTCATACACATCAGAAGCGTTGCGACCATATCCATATCGCCAGTCATAGCTTCACATATGGCAGCAGCCTTCTTCGCATCCATGCCTGAAAGCCTTGCCGCTTCGTTCTTGATCTCTTCAGAATACTGTGCTCTTAGTAAAACCCTCTCGTATATATCAGCAGCATTTTCCGGACTGATACTTTCATACCACTTCCTATATTCTGTTATATCGGGTGATTTTACATTGAACACAACCTCTTCGTCGAAATTTTTTTTCAGAGATTCATACTTGACCTGGTTGCTCTCGAAGACCTTAAGTCTCTCTATCTCGGCGAGCTGTTCAGTCATAGCAGTCTGATTGTCTGCAGCGCCTTCACGAAGCGCAGTATTCTCCTTCTCAAGCTCTCTTATTCTCTCCAAAGCCTCCGCAAGTGTGTTATACTTGTAGCCGTTATCGTCAAGAGTCGCTTTGTTCTCATCCGGAAGTATCTTGTTGATCACGGGAACATCCTTGAAAACAGGTCTTAGGACAGTGCTTCCGAAGTTGCCCACATCAAGCTTTATGAGGACGCACATAACAGCTATCCACACAAGTATTATCATTATGGTTATTATCAGTACGCCGAGCTTACTTTCCTTCTCCTCGGCATCATTTGATTTCTTAGCCATTATTCTTTAACCTCATCTTCCTTTACACTAAAGTTATAGCTCACGAGCTGATCAACTTCTTTGCTTTCGGCAGCCGCAAGCTCCACCTTGAATTCTTCAAATGCTTTCTCTCTGAGTTTCTCCTGTATCTTACGCTCAGTTATGGCTTCCTCTAACCTTACTCTGGCAACATCCAGATTCTTCTGCGCAAGAGACACATTGATTTTCTGACTTTTTATATCACTGTCAACCTTATCTCTTCCGGAACTTAACATCTTAAGACTTGGTATATCGACCTTACTCATGCATTCTTTATATTCAGCTTCAAGCCTTTCCTTCTTCTCAAAGAGTTCCTCAAGCTTAGCCTCTTCCTGATTAAGCCGTGCTGCTGCCATAGCAAAAGCAGTTTTCTCCTGCTCTTCAAGCTTAAGCTTAAGATTGAGTATATTCTGCATTCTGTATATGAATTTGGCCATATATCATCACTCCGCAAATATCTGCTTCAACATCTGAACTTCATCATCAAAGTCAAACTTCTCATCAGTAGCCTGACACAGGAATTCGTTGATAGCATCTATCTTCGATATCGCATAATCTATGTTCTTATTAGATCCTGGCTTATACGCGCCGATATTGATAAGATCCTCTGCCTCACTATAAGTCGCTAAGCAATCCTTCAATTTTCCGGCATACATCTTATGTTCCTTAGTCGCGATTGCAGACATAACTCTCGATATAGACTGAAGAACATCTATAGCAGGATAGTGATTCCTCTGAGCGATCTTACGATTAAGCATGATATGACCATCGAGTATACCTCTCGCCGTATCAGTTATAGGCTCGTTGAAGTCATCACCATCGACAAGAACTGTATAGAGTCCTGTTATAGAGCCTCTATCAGACATACCTGCCCTCTCAAGAAGACGCGGCATCTCGCTGTACACGCTCGGCGGATAACCTCTTGTAACAGGAGGCTCACCAGAAGCCAGACCTATCTCACGCTGTGCCATAGAGAATCTCGTCAGTGAATCCATCATAAGAAGAACATCCTTACCCTGGTCTCTGAAGTATTCAGCTATACAAGTAGCCGTCTTCGCCGCCTTATTACGTATAAGAGCAGGCTTATCAGAAGTCGCTATGACAACGACACTCCTCTTCATACCCTCTTCGCCAAGGTCCCTCTCTACGAATTCTCTAACCTCACGGCCTCGCTCTCCGATAAGCGCAATCACGTTGATATCAGCCTTCGTATTACGAGCAAACATACCCATGAGCGTACTCTTACCTACGCCCGAACCGGCAAATATACCGATACGCTGTCCTTTTCCGACAGTAATAAGACCATCTACAGCCTTCACTCCCAGTGGCAAGACATCCTTGATTATCTCTCTTGTCATCGGGTCAGGTGGTATCGCTTCGACAGAGTAAGTTACATCCGATTCAATCTTATCCTTCTCGAATATAGGACGTCCGATACCGTCAAGACATTTGCCAAGAAGATCGTCACACACCTTAACGGCAAGCGGAGCGTTAGTATTCTCGACTATGGAACCAGGTCCCACACCGCCTACAGACTCAAAAGGCATGAGAAGCACATGGTTGTCCCTGAAGCCTACCACTTCTGCATAGACTATATCCTCAGGCTTGTCCCTCGGGATGATCTTACACAGATCGTTAAGCTTCGCTTCCGGACCTATCGATTCTATGGTAAGACCTACTATCTTGGACACTCGCCCCATCCTCTTATAAAAAGTTTTTTCAGTAAGTCTTAAGTATTTGGAAACATCTATATCGGTCATAATTCTACCCAACTAATCTAGTACACAGCTAAGAAGCCTGATCTCGTTAGACAGATTCTCAAGCTGTATATCCAGACTACAGTCAAATACGCCCATATCTGTCTCGATTATGCACTGATTGCGCTTCATGTTGTTATCTTCTGTTATCTCTATACGCACATTATGCGAGGCATGCTGATAAAGCCTGTCGGTATTATTGAGCATGAACTGATAATCATCAGGCGAAACCCTGATGAGAAAATCTCTGCTTATCTCGCTGTTACGCATGACAGCTTCTACAAGATGCAGTATAACGCCCTTGTTGGTATCTGCAATAGCGCCCGTAACCTTCTGAAACACTGTAAGAAGCACATCCACGAGCTGAGGTTCAAGCCTTGCTTTAAGCTGTTCATACTCTTCTTCAAGAGAAGCCTTATCTGCTTCATACTGTTCATTAACAGAATCGATCTTGTTCTGTATCATAGCAGCCGATTCTTTAACTCCACTTTCAAAGCCCTCTTTATGAGCGGCATCTCTTATATCCTTTGCCTTGATCTGAGCATTGTTGATGATACTGTCAGCCTCTTCTTTGGCATCATGTATGATCTGCGCAGCCCTTTCATTGGCTTTTCTTTCTATATCAAGTGCCTTTGCGGACATGAATTCTATATCTGCAGGCACTTCCATATCACTCTGTATTCTGTCTGGATCGTCGATATTAGTGTCAAGATTATCAGGATCAACGAGTTCTCCTACTATCCCAGGATCTAACCCGCTATGATTCTCCTGCGCAACATCGCTTAGCATCTGTTCTTTGATAGCTTCAAGCCTCGTCATGACGCGCTCGTTCGAATCTATGACGCGACGTTCACTCTTAGACTGATTAACAAAGTTACTCTTATATACATTAGACAATCAGCTCGTCACCTCCACCTCTTGCGATAATGATCTCGCCGGTATCTTCGAGCTTTCTGATGATATTTACGATCTTCTGCTGCGCTTCCTCTACGTCCTTTAATCGTACAGGACCCATGAAGTCCATATCTTCCTTGATCATGACAGCAAGACGCTTTGAAAGGTTGTTGAAGATGATATTCTGAACTTCTTCGTTAGCGCCCTTAAGAGCGATACCAAGATCGTTATTATCAACATCTCTAAGCACTCTCTGGATAGAACGATCGTCGAGAGTAAGAATATCCTCGAATACGAACATCTTCT
>DOVJ01000037.1 GCA_003520145.1 Eubacterium sp. | reverse complement strand
CGAGAGTTTCCATGATGTGCTTTTCAGTACCTCTGTCAACAGCATTGAGGATGGCAACGATAGAATCGACACCACCGATGATAGCATAATCCTGATTGACAAGAGAAGAAAGCTTTCTCTCAAGTATCTTCTCAACTTCCTTGATGACATCAGGAGAAGTTCTGTCCATGAGAGCTATTCTCTTAGCGACATCAGCCTGTTTCTCAGGCGGAAGTGCAGACACAACCTGTGATGACTGCGAAGCTGGCAGATACGAAAGGATCAAAGCTATAGTCTGAGGGTGCTCATCTTGTATGAAGTTAAGAAGCTGAGCTGGATCTGCTTTTCTTACGAATTCAAAAGGCTTAACCTGAAGTGAAGCAGTAAGATTGCTGATGATTTCCTTTGCTTTTTCTTCACCGAGAGCCTTCTCAAGAAGATCCTTAGCATAAGTGATACCACCTTCAGCTATGTACTGCTGAGCAAGACATACTTCGTAGAACTCGTTCAACACCATTTCCTTAGTCTGAGGTGATACACTATTTATACTGGCTATCTCAAGAGTGAGCTGTTCTATTTCTTCTTCCTTGAGGTGCTTGAATATCTTTGCGGATTTTTCAGGACCCAAAGCGATCAAAAGCGTAGCCGCCTTCTCAACACCTCTCATCTCCTCCTGATTTTTACTAGGTCTGGCCATAATACCCTCCTATATCTTACCACTCATCCTCGAGCCAGTTTCTGAGCAACAGAGCAACTGCTTCCGGATTCTCATCCACGAATTTCTCAATAGCCTTACGAACATCAGACTTATCCTGAAGATCGATATCATCAACAGAATTGCCTGTAATAGTAACCTTATCCTTAGTAGTCTGAAGCATATCCTCAACAGAAAGCTCTGGAACAGTTTCTTCTACAGTCACAGGACGAAGACTTCTTATCACCATAAAAGCAAGTAGAAGAACTATAGCTGCGATAAGCGCTATCCTTATCCAGAAAGCTGTATTATTAGCCTTCTCCTGCTTATCTACGAAGAAAGGCACTCTGTAAGCAAGAATCGATACATTGGAACTGTCAAGACCTGTACCATTAGCTACGATAGACACTACATCGGCTGGTACCTCAATAGCTTCATACTCAGGGATTGAAGCCTTGAATTCTTCCCAACTCTTATCATCAAGAAGACCTGCAGCCTTCACATCTTCGTAGGTATATACCACATTGTCATGAAGGACAACGCTTATAGTAGAACTGGACTTAATTATCTCACCCGGTCTCTTATTCGTAGTTGTTACGATCTCATCCGGAAGATACTGATATTCCTTAACCACTACTTCACTTGTAGTAGAATCACCATTGTCTATATAGTAGGTCGTATCATCAGAATTCGATGCTGTTCCAGGAATACCACCTGCGCCTGTAGTTCCTGTAGATGTCGATTCATAAGACTTAGAGAAGAGACCTTCTTCTCTTCCTGCCTGAGCCTCATATCTTCTGACTATCTCCTCAACCTCGTTATAGTTGATATCCAGACTTAATGAAATCTGCGCATCATCATACATAGGAAGCTTCAAAAGAGTCGCCTTGATAGCATTCTTCATGGTAGCTGAGATAGCATCTGTGTACTTCTGCTGCGATGCAACAGAACCTATACCTTTTGAATCAGAAGACTCATCACCCGAGAATATAGTCGCACCTGTTGTAGATATGATATTAATCTTCTCTGTAGAACTGTTTCCTACAACAGTCTTAAGAAAAGCAGCCATAGAATTGCCATCGATATCATCTATACTTCCTGACGGAGTTATAACAACAGCAACAGAAGTGTCCTCGTTCTTAGAAAGAAGAACAGAATTATTATCCGCCTCCTTGATAGTAACAGAAGCCTTCTTAACGTTATCAAAGCTCGTCAGATCCTTACTTAACTTATCCTCTAAGTACTTACGATACTTCTTCGCTTTATCACTTTCTGTCGTGGTAAAGCTTCCGCTTAAGGCATCACTTAAGGAATAACCCTCAACCTGAATATCCTTCGAACCCACAAGAATCTTGGCATTGACAAGATCCTTTTTCTGAACACTCACCGTAAGCGCGTCACTGCCCATGTTATAAGCTATACCGCCCTCCGTAAGTATCCCCTGGACCTCCTGCACCTGATTGTAGTTGTTGCAGTGTACTAAGACTTCCCACTTAGGCCTAGTAGATATCCAGACAACCAAAGCGATCATAAGAACTACGATAACCGCAGTTGCTATGATTATACTCTTCTGCCTCTTATTGTATTTCGCCCAAAAATCCCTGATCCTATCAAGGATTCCCTTCAAACGTTCATTCATAACAAACCTCTATCAGATCTGTATCTGCATAATCTCTTTATAAGCCTCTATAAGCTTATCCCTTATAGCAACAGTATACTGCAGGGCCACATTAGCCTTCTGCTGTATAATACTGAGCTCATGTGTGCTGCTGATCTTGCCGAGCGCAAAGTCCACCTCAGCCTGCTGTGCCTCTTTGACATAATTATCTGTATCCGTAAGAAGGCTCTTAGCCATATCAAGCACTCCGGCAAATGTCTTGTCATCATCACTTGCGACAGTCTTAAGATCAGAGTTAAGAAGCTTGTTGATACGTGCCGCATCTATACCGGCAATCGAACTAATATCAGCCATCACTTACCTCCATTATCAGCCGCCGATTTCAAGACCCTTAGACGCCATACTCTTACTTGCGGTAAATGCATTGGCATTCGCTTCGTATGACCTAGTAGCATCTATAAGATCCGTCATCTCAGTTATAATATTCACATTCGGGTATATAACATATCCATTCTCATCAGCATCAGGATGCGAAGGATCATATACCATCCTCATATCGTTCTTATTGTCAGTAACAACAGCACTCACCTTAACGCCCTTACCCGCAAGCTTTGCGCCTGCATCAGACAGATAAGAACCAAAGCCTCCCGCTGTTACACCCTTTTCCTGAAAAACAACATTCTTACGTCTGTACACTCCACCGTTCTGAGTACGGGTAGTATTGACGTTGGCAACGTTCTGGGATATGATATCCA
>DOVJ01000060.1 GCA_003520145.1 Eubacterium sp. | reverse complement strand
TTTTTTTTTTTTTTTTTTATAATGTAATTAGGAGGAGTGTAATCATGGTGCGAAAGGAGTGGTTTTATGAAAAAAAGTGTAATAGCTGGATTATCAGTTGTAACAGCCTTATCTTTAACTTCAAGTTTATTGATATCCTCTTTATATAAGAATGATGGAGGTACTAAGCTTGTTAAGGCTGATACTTTAAGCGTAAGTTCGGAAGTTAAGTCTGTTATTAAGCTTAATAACCTTGATTATAGTTCTCTTGACAAAGAGACTGATTATGAACTGTATAAGTATGGAGATTATTTGTATGCTCTTGGTAGGTCAGGCGCTCTCTACCGTTACAACGAGGAATTGGATTACTTTGGTAAGAAAGCTGAGTTAAAGGGTGACTTATGTGATGTATTCTGTTGTGGCGGATATATATATTATAAGTCTTTTGATGGTGGAGGTCTTAAGGTTAAGGCGGGTGCCGATGCTGGTACAGAGCAGATTCCTGCAAGTTTTGAGTTGCGTAGGATATCGCTTACTACATATGATGATGTACTTTGTTATTCTTTAGCCGATATGAGTGCTTCTATTGGCGTTGCTGCTAATAATCGTGGTACATATCTGTTAGAGGCTGTTAGTGAGGAACAGGGGTTTAGATTGACAGTTACTGACATAAGTACAGAGACTAAGAGAGTGTATTCTCTTGATGGTGAGATAGTTCCTAATAGTATCAAGTGTTCTTTGGATAACGCTGGAAATCTTTATATGGCAGTTACTGTTAGGAATCAGATATGTGAAGATAGGCTTTATCGGTTGAATGTGAATAGTGATGTATGTGAATTGATATATACTGTTGCATCGATTGGAAGTCTTCTGACAGACGGTTATAATACTTATGTGACTTATTCGAATAAGCTTTATGATGGTGAGAGATTTGATTATAGATCATCTTATGTTGAAGTATATGATGCTTTAGCTAACAGAACTAATAAGCTTGATCTTGAGGCGGTTAAGTATAATGACAATGTAGAAGAGTTTATAGCTGACTCATATGCATCTTTATCAGATGGAGGATGTGCAGTTACTGCTAATCCACTTAAGATTATGTATATCGATGGCGATGATCTTGTTGTTGATTTTACTGATGCGGGTACTAAGGTATTTACTGATCTTCCGTATGAGAGATTCGTATATATTGATAAGTATACTTTCGAAGTTAAGTGATAGTCGATATGAACCGGCACTGAGATGCTTTATAAGCATCGAGGTGTCGGTTTTTCTTGATAATCAAGGCCTTTAAGTGTATAATTAAATCAAAGTGCGGAGGGCTTGATGTATGGAGCTTAATAAGTATTTTACAAAGCATGATTTCAAGATTATTATATATACACTGTTGTTTTTGGTTATATGTTGTGTTCCACATGTAATAACAGGTGCTGATGATAGTGAGTCTTCAGTGGTTTCTGGGGGATCAACTGATTATGGTGATGGATACTTCGGTATATTGTATGATAATTCTAATGGGCTTCCTACCTCTGAGGCGAATGACATAATACAGACTTCGGAAGGATTCATATGGATTGGAAGCTACAGTGGTTTGATTCGCTATGATGGCAATACATTTGAGAGGATAGATTCAACTACCGGAATTGCGAGCGTCGTAAGCTTATATGCCGATTCTTCTAACAGACTGTGGGTTGGTACTAATGACTGCGGTCTTGCGCTTATGCAGGGGGATGAGGTCATCAGGATGTACAGTAAGGCAGACGGTCTTAAGTCTCTGTCTGTCAGATCTGTTGTCGAGGGTAATGATGGATATGTATATGTTGCCACAACTCATGGTATGGTGAAGATAGATAAGGAGCTTAAGCTTATTGCTGTGGATGAACCGCAGATTAACGATGAATATATCAGAAAGATCGCGGTTTCTGAGGATGGTATACTGTATGGTGTTACCATGGATGGTGATGTATTTACCATGAAGAATGGTAAGCTGACAGGATTCTATACTGGTGAATCGCTTGGCGTATCTGACATACATTATGTTATACCTGATAATAAGAATTCTGGCTGGGTATATATAGGCACTAAGGGTTCAGTCCTATATCATACCAGACTTGACGGAGTGGTTGTTGATAAGATTGATATGGCGCCGCTTCAGTATATGAATTCTGTAAATCAGATAGATGATGAGATATGGGTATGTGCTGATAACGGTATAGGTGTCATAGTTGATGGTAAGATCACAATCCTTGACAATATGGCTATGAACAGTTCTATAGAGCGTGTCATGAAGGATTATCAGGGCAATGTCTGGTTTGCTTCTTCAAAACAAGGCGTTATGAAAATCGTCAGGAATCGTTTTCTTGATCTTTCGGACAGATATAATCTTGAGCCTACTGTTGTGAATGCCACGCTGTATGACGGTGACAGGCTCTATATAGGTGCTAAGAATACAGGTCTTACAGTTGTGGAGGCTGATAAGGTCGTAGATAAGCTGCCACTTGATAGTGCTTATTATGCAGATGGGACTCCTATGGCGGCAACGGATCTCTTTGATATACTTGGTCAGTCGAGAATTCGCTCTATAGTGAAGGATTCTAAAGGGAATATATGGTTTTCTACCTTCAACGAGAACGCTCTTGTGAGATATGATGGTCATAATGTGTTGTGCTTCAACGAAAAAACAGGACTTCCATCAAGCAGAGTAAGGGCTGTGTATGAAAAGAGCGATGGTACATATATGGTCGTATGTACAGGTGGTCTCGTGATTATCAAAGACGATAAGGTTGTTAAGGTCTATGATGATAAGTCTGGAATAGGTAATACTGAACTTCTGACTGTAACTGAAGGCTTCAATGGCGATATGATCATGGGTACAGATGGCGATGGCATATATATTATCAAGGATGCTGAGACTAACGTTATCCATATGGGAATCGAATCCGGTCTTTCCTCAGAAGTTATCATGAGGATCAAAAGAAGTGAGAAGTATAACATATACTGGATAGTGTCTAGTAATTCTATCGCATATATGGATAAGGACTATAACATACATACTATTCAGGCTTTTCCTTATTCCAACAACTTTGATCTATATGAGAACAGTTCGGGTAAGGCGTGGATACTGAGCAGTAACGGTATATATGTGGCAGATGTTGATGAATTACTGCAAAATGATAAGATAGAGACGAATTTCTACGGCTTTGAGGATGGTCTTCCGACTATCGCTACTGCTAACTCCTATAGTTTTCTGACTGATGACGGTGACTTATACATAGCTGGTACAACAGGTGTTGCGAAAGTCAATATAGATGATGATCCTGAATTGGATAATAATGTGCGCATGCATATACCTTATGTTGTTGCTGATGGTAAGAGAGTATATCCTGATTCTGAAGGTCGGTTTATAATTCCTCACAACACCGATAAGCTTGACATATATGGATATGTATTTACTTATTCTCTTATGAATCCAGATATATCTTATAGTCTTGAGGGCTTTGATAAGCATGCTGTGACTGTAAAAAGAAGTGATTTTGGGAAGGTCAGCTATACTAACCTTAAGGGTGGAAATTACAGCTTTGTCATGAAAATCGTGGGTGAACACGGAGGTGATAATGCTGAACTTAAGGTTGTTATTATCAAGAAAAAAGCTTTCTATGAGACATATTGGTTTAGGTTTCTGATGATCGCGCTTATCATCGCTTTGATAACAGTTCTTGTCAGGATGTATATATACAAGAAGACGAAAAACCTTCTTAAGAAAGAAAAAGAGAACAAACTTCTTATCCGTGAGATAGTTGAGGCATTTGCGAAGACCATCGATATGAAGGATAAGTATACTAATGGTCATTCTACCAGAGTTGCCGAATATACAGCTCTTTTAGCAAGAGAACTTGGGTATGATGAAGATACGGTAGAGAAGTATTATAACATAGCTCTTATGCATGATATAGGCAAGATAGGTATTCCTGCGAGTGTTCTTAATAAGGACGGCAAGCTTACGGATGAAGAATATGCTATAATCAAGTCTCATGCTGAAAAAGGATATAATGTTCTTAAGAACATAAGTATCATGCCTGAATTGGCAACAGGTGCGGGTGCTCATCATGAGAGACCAGATGGTAAGGGATATCCAAATGGTCTTAAGGGTGATGAAATCCCTAGAGTTGCGCAGATAATAGCGGTTGCTGATACATTTGACGCGATGTATTCGAACAGACCATATAGAAAGCGTATGAACTTTGAAAAGGCTGTATCGATCATCAAGGAAGTGTCTGGAACTCAGCTTACATCAGATGTTGTAGATGCATTTCTTAGGCTGGTTGAAAAGGGCGAATTCAAGGCTCCTGATGACAATGGCGGTGGTACTGTTGATGATATCAACAACATACACAAGTCATATGAGAAAGAGAAGAATTAAGGTGATATTATGAAAAGACGTGACAGAATAATAGCGATGCTTATAGCTGTGGTACTACTGATGGGACTTGGCGGCTGCTCTTCTAAGGGAAAGCAGAGGTCTATAAGTGGTATTCCGGACCCTATTCAGACTAAGACAGAGGGTAGTACTACGATGAGCAAGGCTGGATATGACATCAACATACTCTTTTTATACGAATACGATATAGATGCTCTGGTTGTGAGCACTAAGCGGTATAAGGGCTCATCTCTTGCAGATAAGATCGCGCCTGTTGATCTTGCGCTTGCGTGGGGAAGTGCCGCAGCTTATAATACCGAGTGTAACATCAAGTGGTCGCAGAGCGGGCGCTGGTATTACTGGGAGTGCAGAGATTCAAGTGCATTTACTAAAGCAGGCGGTGAAGATGGAATCAATAAACATTCTTCTAACCATCATCTCATACCGGCTACATCGGATGTAGAAAAGAAGATTAAAGCGGTCAAAATCGGCGATCGTGTCCACATCAAGGGTTATCTTGTTAATGTAAATGCTTCGGATAAATCCGGCCATGTGTTTGACTGGTACACAAGTATTAGCAGAGATGATACCGGAGATGGGGCATGTGAAGTGGTGTATGTGAAGGAGATAGAAGTGCAGTAAAATATAATCACTGGGACACGTCAAGATTTCTATCTTTTTGCA
>DOVJ01000019.1:1070-2764 GCA_003520145.1 Eubacterium sp. | reverse complement strand
TAAAGGGGCTGTAAAAGTATGACGAAATCTTGCGAATCGTCCTCGTGATATTTTTTACAGCCTTTTCATATTGGCTAACAGCATAGCAATAACAAAAGGGGAGTTATTTTATACCCCCTTTTGTTATCTAAGCTAAGGCAGCGGAAATTCTGGATTTTTCCATATCCCGCTGTCATATATAGGGCCAGACCCCTTCACTCCACTATCTCTATCCCACTTATATCATCAATCGGAATTCTCATCCCATCTATCCCTATCACAACCCTATCTATCACATCCACCTTCTTAACACAAAGTTCAACAGTTTTATAAGCTCCGCCCTCTCTCGTCTTATCCTTCACGAAGTAAGTTATACATACATGTGGATGTTCCTTGATATGCTCTGATATATATACATACTTTTCATCCAGTTCATCCTTAAGACCATCACTTAATTCTATACGTTCATCAGTATGACGCGATACATCATAGATCATATAGTCAAGCCCAGTAAGAGCAGCAAAAGGACTAAACTGCGAAGCAAAGCTCTCTATGCCAAGTGGCTTATGCGCAGAAGATACAGGATGTCTCATCATAAGAAGTTCATCATCACTCATTCTCTATGACCTCCTACCTGTCGGTTGCGTTCTCTTGCAGTTGCTCCCTCTTTATAATTCATACCCTTGAGAATAGCATTGTTACCGAAGCGCTCCTTGATTTTGATAGACATGCGCTGTGCTTTCTTCTCTTTCTCAAGTTCCCTTTTCTTAGCCTCCTCATCACTATCATCAGACGCCATCATATCAAATAAACTTAACTGTACAGCCTTCACTTCCTCAGGAACACTATTCTCATCCATGACATGATTCGCCGCTATACTCATACGCCTGACAGTCAGATTCTCATCAACGATCCTCCGATATAGCTCAGTCACCTTCTCCATGATAAGCTTCGTAGAAGATGAAAACTTTCCCAGATTCACAGAACCATGCGCCTGCTTCGGCACAAGACGCCCATAGCGGTCACTCTCTACTGCGCCATCATACTCTCTTCCGTCCTTGAGATTCTCTATATCATAACCCACAGTCAGCACCATCTGATCAGTCACCATATGCCGCGCCACCAGATCAAGAACCAGCATATCAGTCATCTCCTGCACGATCAGGAGCCCTTTCTCAAAATCATAAGGTTCAGACAACACCTGTCCCTGACTTATACTGTTGTTCTTCGGCTTATAACTCTTCACATCCGACATAGTCGCAGGCTCATAACCCCACGCATGATCTATAAGTATCTCAGCCGCTATACCAAACTCATGATAGAGAAGTTCTTCGTCACGAAGAGAACATATGGCGATATCCTTCATGGTATAGATACCCCTTGCGTAAAGTCTCGATGCCACACCCTTACCCACACGCCAAAAATCCGTGATAGGCTTATGTTCCCACAGCTTCTTCCTGTATCCGAGAACATCAAGAAAAGCCACTCTTACGCCATCAGCATCGGCGCTTATGTGCTTAGCTTCTATATCCATCGCAATCTTAGCAAGGTACATGTTCGTGCCTATCCCAGCAGTCGCAGTGATACCAGTTTCCGATAGAACTTCCTTCACAAGCATCATAGCAAAATCATGCGGACTTAAGTTGTAAGTCTTAAGATAAGCCGTAGCATCTATAAATACCTCATCCACCGAATATGCAAATATATCCTCCGGC
>DOVJ01000019.1:0-1032 GCA_003520145.1 Eubacterium sp. | reverse complement strand
ATATATCCTCCGGCGCCACATATCTTAGATATATAGAGTATATCTGAGTGCTAATCCTCATGTACTCACGCATACGCGGCCTGGCCACGATGAAGTCAACCGCTAATGACATATCATTGGATAACTCATCATAATCATCAGACTTCCCAGTAAAATCCTTACCACGAAGCTTGGCATGCCTTACTCGGTTAACCTCATCAACCTTCGCAATAGCCTCAAAAAGCCTCGCTCTTCCCGGTATACCATAAGACTTAAGAGAAGGTGACACAGCAAGACATATAGTCTTCGCAGTTCTGCTCTCATCAGCCACCAAAAGATTTGTAGTCAGAGGATCACGACCTCTTGCCACACACTCGATAGACGCATAAAAAGACTTAAGATCGATTGCTATATATATCCTATCACTGTCATCAGGATGCTTTTTTTCAAAAGATTGTTCGTATGCCATCACAAGACCTCTTTATCCCCTGATGATATTATACACCAAACATTTGTTCGTGTAAAGAGATTCTCTTTTTGGATTTGAAGTGTCCCATTTTTCAGAAAAAATGGCATTACATATATATAAGGGATGTGTTCTTGTTATACATAACAAATTATGTTATAATCAAGGAGGAATCAATATGGATAATGATGATTTCAAAAACATTCAGATAACAGACGATTACATGTTTTACTCTGTTATGGAAGCGATGCCAAACTGTTGCCAGAAGTTCAAGTCTCGCACCGCGAGACTTGCGCGCCGGATTCGGTCTGCGCAAGCAGACATATTTCCTTTCCGAATCCGTGCGCATCCTCGCGGAGCGATTATCTCAGTCGGGGCCCAATCCCCGACTGAGATAATCGAATTGGCTATTGGCAAGAAAATCAAAGAGATCAAAATAAGATCTCAGATGAAATTCAAGCAGACCACTTCATCTAAGGGCATAGTCATAGATGTACATGCCTATGACGAAGACGCCTGGTACACAGTTGAGATGCAGACCTGTAACAACGATGACATACCAAAGCGCGCAAGGTACTACCACAGCG
>DOVJ01000055.1 GCA_003520145.1 Eubacterium sp. | reverse complement strand
GGTACTAGAAGATATGAAAGCGCAGCACCGATGATTGCGCCGACAACAGCAAGGGTGAGGAACATAACAAGAAGAGATGTCTTGATGTTGCTACTTGTATAACCCATGGCCTTAAGAGCGCCTATGTTGGTCATATTCTCCCTGATGTAATTCCTGATGCAGTTAGAGAGCATCAGACTTGTTACTATGAATATGATAACCGATACCATTATGAAGGATATAAAAAGTATATTCGACATAAATGTTTTGTCACTGTTCACAGATTCTATATCAGCGATAGCCATAGAGCCCTTGGCACCGTCTGCGATAAAACGATTCTTAGCCTGGATGCCAAACTGCGATACCTTAACGCCATCCTTCAGATCGAAGTTCACGATAAGTCCTGCATAAACATCCTTACTCTCTTCATAGAGAGCCTTATAGCTCTCGCTATCAAGTATAAAACGGTATCTGCCACTATTGTTACAGCCATAATAACTTGTGTTAACGAAACCTCTTATCTTATATGAGCGTTCCTTA
The DNA here is from genome assembly GCA_003520145.1 of Eubacterium sp. GTDB lineage: Bacteria > Bacillota > Clostridia > Lachnospirales > Lachnospiraceae > UBA9775. The sequence goes on along the minus strand of DOVJ01000055.1, from coordinate 5,208 downwards.
CCGATGAGATTGATCTTGTATTCATCTCCGACATGGAATCCGCCACTTGTATATAACTGATATGGAAGGTAGATATATGGTCCTGTTATGCTCTTATCTTCCTTAACGACCTCAAGCACATCATACTTGTTATCAAATACTCTCTCATCAGTTATGGCAAGAGTAAGCATCATACATCCGTCAGCAAATGGTACAGACTGTGATACATCGAATATAAGAGCTTCATTAAACTGCGACCACTCAACCTTGTCACCAAGTATCTTCTCGCGAATATAGGTCTCATCTATACCCTCATCTATAGTCTGTACGCACATGATCGCGTTACCAGACTTAAGTCTTCTGGACTCCTTATCAGCTGTAGGCTTCACATCAAGTGCGATCATAAGCGAGAGTGAAAGTAACAGTGCGGCAAGCATCATAAGAAGGAATACTCCTATACTTGTACCGCGGTTTTTACGAAAATTAGACTTTGCAAGTAAGAATTCTTTATTCATGCCGATCACCATCCCATGCTTCCCAAAAAGTCATTGAGCTTTCTGTGTCTTTCGTTATCCATAGTCACATACTTTCCGAGTTCGCAGATTCCGGCGATCTCGCCGTCCTTCACATAGAGGATACGGTTTCCGCGTCTTGCGCTGACTATATCATGAGTTACCATGACTATAGACTGACCTTTTTCGTTGCATGCAGTAAGGGCATCGAGTACATCCTTACCTGTCTGGGAATTAAGCGCACCAGTTGGCTCATCAGCAAATATAAGCTTCGGCGAATTGATCATAGCCCTTGCGATTCCTACACGCTGAGCCTCGCCTCCAGATATCTGAGCTGGGAACTTAGCCCATAGATTCTCATCTATATCAACAGACTTGAGTATCTTCTTAGCACACTCAACAACGGCCCTTTTGTTCTTGTTAACAAGCAGACCCGCTGCAAGAACGTTGTCCATAACGCTCATAGATTCTACAAGATGGATCTGCTGGAACACAAAGCCACAGTTACGTCTTCTAAAGAGAGCAAGCTCGTCCACGCTCTTTTTAGTGATCTCCTCGCCACCAAACACGATCTCGCCAAGAGTCGGCTTATCCATACCAGAAAGCGCATAGAGAAGAGTTGACTTGCCGGCACCGCTCGCGCCCATGATTATCGTGAAGTCCCCTTCATATATCTCAAGATCCACGTTCTTAAGCACATGCTGCTGTCTGCCGCCATTGGAAAATGTCTTGCAGAGTTTCTTAGTTTCGATGATACTTTTCATATATAACCTCCGTTAGTGTATCTGTTTTTCATCTTACAAGACATATGATACACATCTTTTCCTTAAGTGCCTTTAAGAAACTCTTAAATAATCCTTAAATCAAGTCTCGCAGATATTACACCTGTCTTAGATACACTATTACCGAAAATCCTGGTGTAAGATTCTCTAGAACAAGCTTGCCATCCATGTTCTCTATATAGTAGTTCGTAAGATACAGTCCAAGACCTGCGCCGTCCTTCTCGTAAGTGTTGCTGCCGCGCTTATACTTCTCCTTAAGAAGCGGCAGCTCCTCTTCCATAACACCAGGCCCTTCATCGCTTATTCGTATAGCAAGACATGAAGCACCATCGAAGCTCTCCTCATAAGCCTCAACACTTATCGCTGTATCCGCATACTTATAAGAATTCATGAAGATGTTGTCAAAAGCCTGAAGAAGCCTCAAGCGGTCTATATATACTCTGCAATCAGGTACTGTAAAAGCCCCCGCTTTATTAAGATAATCGGCACTCTTAATCAGTTCTTGTATAACTATAGCTGGCTGCTCTGACGGCTTTACCTCTATCTCGGTGATGTCATTGATACTGGAATTAAAGAGATTCGAAACTAAAGCTGTGATCTGATCCGACTTTATATTGATAAGATTAAAGCGCTCCCTCGTTTTCTCATCCGCTGCAAGAGCAAACCCAAGCTCCGACGTAGACTTAATAGACGCAACAGGCGTCTTAATATCATGCGAGAGCTTAGCAACCATCTCTTTCTTATCATCCATGGCCTTCTTCTCTGCGGCCCTAGACTTCTTAAGTTCGCTTCGCATCATGTCAAATGCTTCTGTAAAGCTGCCAAATATATGCTTTCTATCAAGTTCAAGCGGCGTATCCAAGTTCCCCTGCGCAACACGTGCAGCAAAGCTATTCAGTTTTTCAAAAGGCCTGATAATCGTCCTTCTAAGATAATAATAATAGAGCCCTATAAGCAGAACTTGCAGGATCGTGATACACACAATCGCAATAGTCAAAGATTTCTTGTACCCCTCTATCTGTTCATCCGTAGAATTGTTGAATATGACCTTACCAACCACATCCCCTTCAACCACAAGATCCAACATGATATCGCCATGCTTCACAGCCTCATTGACAGAGGTCGCAACATCATCAGAATTCTTGTACAGGACCTCACCCTTACTATCAATAACAGCATAATCAAGCTTATCCGGGTAAGCCTCTTCATCACCATAATTATCGGCGATCGCGTGAACGCACTCGTTGACAACCACAGGATCCATCCCCACATCATCGATCCTGCCGATGATCGCCAGCGCAACAACAAGCTCAATTACAAGGCTTACAACCGCCATAATTCCAAATGTTTTCTTCATCCCTCAACCTTCCTCGACACGAAACGATATCCTTCCTTCCACACAGTCACAATATATGAAGGGTTTGCAGGATCTTCCTCTATCTCTTGACGCAGCTTACGAACATGCACATTCAGCGTACCATCTCCGGTAAACTTATCATTCCACACATTGTCAAAAAGCTCGGTCTTAGTTATGAGTCGGTCACTATTCTCGGTCATATACTTAAGAAGCTTAAACTCAAGGCTTGTAAGACGCTTCTCCTCGCCCTTCACATAAGCTTTCATGTCCCTATCATCGATTCGAAGATTACCATCATCATAGGCCTTCGCCTCAACCACCGATTCACCCAAAGACCCAAAACGCTTCAGCATAACCTTGACCTTCGCAAGCAGCACGCCCAACGAATAAGGCTTCTCTATGTAGTCATCCCCGCCTATATTGAAAGCTATGATCTTATCGTCATCAGTATTCCTAGCGGACACAAAAAGTATCGGTATCTTCTTCTCCTCTCGAAGAGCCTTACAGAAAGTAAAACCGCTTCCATCCCCCAGATTGATGTCAAGCAGTAGGAGAGCCGCATCATTTTCACGAAAGAATTCTTCGGCTTCCTTAACCCCGTACACAGCCTTCGTCTTAACCTCAAACATGTTGAAGTACTCGCAGGTATTGTCCGCAAGTACTCTTTCGTCATCTATTATAAGACAGTCGTAATTCATGTGTATACTCCTTGATTAGTTGATAGTTTAATTCTATCATCTGAGGGGGGAAAGTGCAACTTTACAAATAGTTCTTGTACTTTTGAACAAAATTATGTATAATCTAATTAACCGAAATGCATTTCGCCTAAATCGATTTCGGTGAAATGCTTTTGGGTTGATTGGAGGTTTGTATGAAAGATGTATTTCGCGGTAGAACCGCTGAGCTTAAAGCTCTGAATAAAAAGTATGACCAACAAGGATTTAGTATGACCGTACTATACGGCAGAAGAAGAGTCGGTAAGACTATGCTCATCAATCACTTCATGCAGGAGCACGAGTGCTTGAATATATCTTTTACAGCCGTAGAACGAGAAGAGAAAGAACTCCTTGACATGATGACAGAATCCGTTCTTTCCTCACTTGCACCGGATATGCTCGGCAATATAAGCTTCAACAGTTTTGAAAACCTCTTTAATTTCATCGGAAAACAAGCAAAAAAAGAAAGGATAATATTCTTCATAGATGAATATCCTTATCTTGCCAAAAATTGCCCGTATATACAATCCATACTCCAGAAAGTAATCGATACCGATTGGAAGAACACTAATCTCTTCTTCATCATATGCGGTTCTTTAGTAAGCTTTATGAAGGATGAGGTACTAGCTGAATCGGCACCTCTTCACGAAAGAAGCAATCTTGAATTAAAGCTTGGTCCTTTTAACTATCTTGAAACCGCTGAATTTCTCGATGGGTTTAATTATGAAGAAAAAGCTATCTGCTATGGCCTTACCAATGGTGTTGCCAAGTATATAGAGCAATTCAATCCCAAGTATTCACTCGAAGACAACATTATAGATCAGTTTTACACCATCGGAGGATACTTTACCGAAGAACAGATCAAAACAACAATCGTAAGTGATAAGCAAAATCCCGCATTATATAACTCCATAATATCTGCTGTTGCAACTGGTCATACCAAAAACAGCGAAATCGCTTCATATATAGGCGCCGACGATGTGACTTATCCACTGAAGGTATTAGTTAACACAGAAATTCTCGAAAAAAGAATTTCAAAAAAACCGTATTATATCCTGAACGATACTATGCTTGAGTTTTGGTTCAGATATACAAACCGTGCTACAAGCCTAATTAACGCCGAAAAAGGCGCCGCATATTACTATTCTAACGTCAAGGATCATATACATGACTTCATGGGCAGCGTATTTGAAAAGATGGCCAAAGAATACCTGATGATACACGCAGGCACGAACGGTTTTCCACTGCTTACCAAGATAACAGAATACCAAGCCACCGTACTAGATGAAGAAAAAAAGCCAAAGCAGATAGAGCTAGATCTCCTTGGTACATGCGATGGCAAAATCCTCCTCGTCGGCGAATGTAAGTTCAAAAACACACCTTTTGATAAACCCGAATACGATAAGCTTATGGATAAAATCAGATTCCTTCCTGTATCTGACCCGCTTATATGCATATTCTCTCTAGGCGGGTTCAGTGATTATGTCAAAAACAACGCTAAGCGGTGTAAATTGATTGGGATTGATAAGATGTATGAGGTGTGAAAATTTTCAAGTCTCGCACCGCGAGACTTGCGCGCCGGATTCGGTCTGCGTAAGCAGACAAATTTCCTTTCCGAATCCGTGCGCATCCTCGCGGAGCGGTTATTTCAGTCGGAGAAGCCCCCTTCCTACACTTTGCTAAGAGGAAGGGGGCTTCTCCGACTGAAATAGTTCTTGTATTTTTGAACAAAATTATGTATAATCCTAAAAGTCGTGTAATACACACTCAAAACGATCACGCCAGATCTATACCCAGTTTAGTAAGGTAGAGCCGATCCCTTTCGGTCACCTCCGTATTCCATCGTTTTGAGCGTAGCTCCG
>DOVJ01000152.1 GCA_003520145.1 Eubacterium sp. | reverse complement strand
GAATCTGTTGTGGATTCGCTTGTTACGAGGCTTATGCATGCTGCAATCACACGTGGCGAGAAGAAAATCGTCATAGCGGGAGGTGTAGCGTCTAACGGGCGCTTCAGACAGAGACTCAAGGAGGAGTGTGATGCAAAGGGCATAGAGCTTTTTGCACCGTCACCGATTCTGTGTACCGACAACGGAGCTATGATAGCTGCGGCCGGATATTATGATTTTATAAAAGGTAAGCGTGCGGACCTTAAGCTCAATGCTTATCCTAACGCAATGTTGTAGATTAAGAGGAATTGAATATGGATTATGTACTTAGCTGCTGCTCCGGCGCAGATCTGTCTAAAGAATATGTTAATAGGAGAAATATAGCTGTTACTATGTTTCATTATGAGCTTGATGATGTGGAATATGAGGATGATTTTGGCGAAAGTCTTCCTTTTGAAGAGCTATATGAGCGTATGATCGCAGGTGCTTCCACGAAGACCTCGCAGATATCTATAGGGCAGTATATAGAATACTTTGAAGGGTTCCTGTCTAAGGGGCAGGATGTGCTTCATATCACTTTGTCGAGCGGTATCTCGGGCACTTATAATTCTGCTTGTCTTGCTCAGAGAGAACTCATGGATAAGTATCCTGACAGAACGCTGTATATAGTGGATTCTCTTGGCGCATCTAGCGGCTATGGTCTTCTTATGGACAGATTAGCGGACAAAAGAGATGAAGGCATGAATATAGATGCCCTCTATCAGTATGCTATGGATAACAGACTGAAGGTTAACAGCTGGTTTTATTCTTCTGATCTGACGTTCTTTATAAGAGGCGGAAGAGTATCGAAAACTGCCGGTTTCTTTGGTCAGATGCTCAATATATGCCCACTCCTTAATATTAACTATGAAGGAAAACTCATCCCTCGCGAGAAGGTGAGAGGCAAAAAGCGTGTTATAGAACGTACTTTTGAGCTTATGAAGGAATATGCTGAAGACAGAGAGAACTATCGCGGCAAATGTTTCATCAGCCATTCACTCAGAGAAGAAGAAGCAAGACAGCTTGCCGACATGATCGAGGCGTACTTCCCAAATATGGTTGAGCCTGTATCTCTATATCCTATCGGAGCTACAATTGGCAGCCATACCGGTCCTGGCACAGTTGCTCTTTTCTTCTGGGGTGATGAAAGATGGGAGGAACATACATGAGAATAGGCGTGGTTCTTGCCGGAGGAAGCGGTAAGAGAATGGGGTTTGATATCCCTAAGCAGTTCATCATGCTCGACGGAAAGCCTATGCTTTACTACAGTATCAAGGCCTATGAAGAAAGTTCTGCTGATCATATAGTTGTGGTATCTAGGGAAGATTATATCGATCATATCAAGAAGGATATAGCTGGTACTTATGGTTTAAAGAAAGTGGCGGCTGTTGTAAAGGGCGGTAAGGAGCGCTTTGATTCTGTATATGAAGCTCTTTTGTTCATAAAGAAGGAATATGGGACAGAGCGCGATGTGACAGTTTCTATTCATGATGGCGCAAGACCTTATATAAGCAGTGAAAAGATAGATGAGAGCTTTACTATGGCTGAAAGCTGTGGTGCATGCATACTTGCAGTTCCTGCTAAGGATACTATCAAGATAGTAGATAAGGATATGTCTGTTATAGATACGCCTCGCCGGGATATGTTATATATGGTTCAGACACCACAGGTATTCAGGCTTAGTGTGATAGAAGAAGCTTTCGCAAACTGGAAGAAGACATCCGATCAGGATATAACCGATGATGCAATGATGGTTGAGAGATATACCGATTGTAAGGTTAAGGTACTGATGGGAGATTATGGGAATATAAAGATTACTACTAGGGAAGATATGAGGTTGTAATAATACAGCCTCTTTTTTGTGCATTATTTCGTCAACACATTTGATATAATTGATTCTTCGTTAAAAAAATGCCGTTTTTGATGATTATGACTAATTGAAACTGAATTTTGTTGGTAATGTTGCACAAACGTCTAAAAAAATCAGTAGTCATTTTTGTACAATCTCACAAAAAATAAGTCGAAAGTACTATGAAATTGGTACTAAGGTACCATTAACAATTCTGTAATAATTTTGTAATATAAGAGTGTAGTCGGAAATATGAGGAGAAGGTATTTCCAAAATAATCTATATTCTTAATTAGGAGGAATGCAAAATGAAGCTATCAAAGAAATCGATAGCACTTGGATTGGTGGCAGTGCTTTTAATATCACTTATCTCGCCAATCGCAAAAGGCACAAGAGCTGCTAGCTCTTCAGGTGTTGGGCTGACCGAGTCAGGTGGATGGTTTGAATCAGCTTATGTTAAGTGGAGCGCAGTGTCAGGCGCAAGCGGATATAACGTATATGTTAAGGGTTCAAGCGATTCTTCATATAAGCAGCTTGACAGTATGCTTATCAGAAAGTACTCATCATACTACAGAGCAGATGCTGTAGGTCTTAAGGCAGGAACATACACACTTAAGGTTGTTCCTATCATCAGCGGTAAGGAAGATACTTCCAAGCAGGCTGTGACCGGTAATCTTACTGTATCAGCTTATGACAGAAGCGGTTTCGCATTTGTGAACGGTACTTCTTCAGGTGCTTACAACAATGATGGTACACTTAAGTCAAACGCTCAGGTTATATATGTAACAGAAGCAACTAAGGATACAGTTAAGGCTGATATCGTTACAAGCTCAAAGGGTGCTACTACTACTGCAACAGGTATCCAGAACATCCTTACAGCTATCAAGAAGGGTTATGATCAGAGACCATTCGCAATCCGTGTTGTTGGTCGTGTAACAGATCCATCAGTTCTTGATAAGGGTGATCTTACAATCGATTCTATCAAGTATGGTCTTACATTCGAAGGTATCGGTAACGATGCTACTCTTTACGGATGGGGCTTAAGACTTAAGAACTGTTCTAACGTAGAAGTAAGAAACATCGGTGTTATGCTTGTTGACTCAAGCGAGGGCGACAATGTTACACTTCAGCAGGGTAATGACCATATCTGGGTTCACAACTTTGATTCATTCTATGGAATGGCAGGTAGTGATGCAGATCAGGCTAAGGGCGATGGAGCTCTTGACTGCAAGAAGTCTACATATGTAACATTCTCATACAATCACTTCTATGACAATGGTAAGTGTAACCTTCTTGGTCTTAGCGAAGGTTCAACAGATGGTTACTATATAACATATCATCATAACTGGTATGATCATTCAGACTCAAGACATCCTAGAGTACGTTACTATTCAGCACATGTATATAACAACCTCTATGATGGTATTTCTAAGTACGGTATCGGTGCTTGCCTTGGAAGCTCAATCTTCTCCGAGAATAACTACTTCCTTAATTGCAAGTATCCTATGATGATCTCTATGCAGGGTACAGACGTAGCTGATGGCAATGAGCCAACATTCTCTAAGGAGAACGGTGGTATGATCAAGGCTTATGGCAACGTAATTATCGGTGCTAAGAGATTCGTAGATCAGAACAGTGATTCTAAGAACTTTGATGCTGTAGTAGTTTCAAACAAGAGCGATAAGGTTTCTTCAAACTACAAGTCAGTTGAAGGTTCTAACACATATAACAACTTCGATACATCTTCTATCATGTACAGCTACAAGGCAGACTCAGCAGCAGATGCTAAGACTAAGGTAGAAAAGTACGCAGGTAGAATGAACGGTGGTGACTTCAGATGGAGCTTCTCTGACGCTGACAATGAGAGCTACGCAGTTAACTCTTCACTTATGAGCGCTCTTAAGGCTTACAAGACATCACTTCAGAGTGTTGGTGGCAATTCAATTCCAGGTGCTTCATCTTCTGATGTAGTTCCTTCAACAACAAAGGCTGCTTCAACAACAGCAGCAACAACAGCAGCAACAACAAAGGCTGCTTCTACAACACAGGCTGTTCAGACAACAGCACAGCAGACAGCTTCAGGCTCACTTGCTGATGGTTGGTATTATATCAAGAACATCAACAGCCAGAAGTATCTTCAGGTAACAAACAACAACGACAGCAACGGTGCTAACGTTGAGCAGGGTACAGGTACAGGTGTTGCTTCTCAGAAGTGGTACTTAAAGAACCTTGGCAATGACTATATCACTCTTCAGAATGGTATGTCAGCAGGTCGTATGCTTGATGTAGTATATGGCACAAACAACGATGGTGAGAATATTCAGTTGTATCAGGCAAATGGTGCTGATGCACAGACATTCAAGCTTGTAAAGTCAGCAGATGGTGTATACTGTCTCCTTACAAAGTGTAGTGGCGAGACAAAGGCAGTAGACGTAAGCGGTTGGTCAACAGCTGAGGGTGGTAACATCCAGCAGTGGACATACAACGGATATGCTTGCCAGCAGTTCAGATTCGAAGCAGTTGGTGGTTCATCATCTTCTTCAACAACTACAACAAAGGCTGCTTCAACAACAGCAGCAACAACAAAGGCTGCATCTACAACAGCAGCTTCAACAACAACAAAGTATATGTTCAATCCTTCAAAGGGATTATCTAACTCATACTTTACAGCAGCTGGATCTATCTCAACAGATAAGGGCACAGCAAAGGTTAACGGTTCTACTCTCAGCAGTTGTCTTAAGATGGACAGCAAGGGTAGCATCAAGTTCACAACAAAGTCTAATGGTGCTAAGCTTACAGTATATGTAAGTGGTAAGAAGTCAGGTTCTGCACTTAAGGTTAACGGATCTGAGAAGCTTACAGGCATCGGTACATCTGTAGCAACTAAGACAATGACTCTTGGCAATGCAGGTACATATGAGATTACTAAGGGCACAAATGAAACATATATCTTCTACGTAATCGTTGAAGAAGGTGCTTCATCATCAAGCTCTACAACAACAACGAAGGCTTCATCTACAGCTACAACAACAAAGTCTTCATCAACAACAACGAAGTCATCTTCGGCAACAACACAGTCTTCACAGACTGCATCAAGTGGTGATATCTATGTATCACCTAACGGTAAGTCTTCAGCATCAGGTTCTTCATCAGATCCTATGGATATCACAACAGCTATCTCTAAGATTGCTGCTGGTAAGACAATCTGGTGCCAGTCAGGTACTTACAAGTTAAGCAAGACTATCCTTATCTCAGAGAGCAACTCTGGTAAGTCTGGTGCTTACAAGAAGATAAGCAATATCAACGGTGGAACAGTAACATTTGATTTTACTGGTATGGCAGAAGAAGGTTCAAACAGAGGATTCGTTCTTGACGGTTCTTACTGGTACTTCTACGGCGTAGATATAACAGGTGCTGGTGATAATGGTATGCTCCTTTCAGGTGACAACAACATCATCGAGATGTGCCAGTTCTACGCTAACCATGATACAGGTCTTCAGCTTTCAAGATACAACACTAACTACTCTTCAGTAAGCCAGTGGCCATCAAACAACCTCATCAAGAACTGTACATCATACAACAACAAGGATGATGCTACAGCAGAGAATGCCGATGGTTTCGCAGCTAAGCTTACATGTGGTAACGGTAACGTATTCGATGGTTGTATCGCATATTGTAACTCAGATGATGGTTGGGATCTCTACGCTAAGCCAGCAACAGGTTCTATCGGCGTAGTAACAATCAAGAACTGTGTAGCTTTCGGTAATGGTAAGCTCACAAACGGACAGGGATCAGCTAACGGCGATATGAACGGTTTCAAGCTCGGCGGTAGCAACGGTCAGTGCCCAACACCTCACGTAGTTCAGAACTGTCTTGCATTCTACAACGGTGCAACAGGTTTCACAGATAACGGTAACGGTGGTGCTCTTAAGATGTCTAACTGTACAGCAGTTGACAACGGTAAGTATGATTCTTCTAAGGCAAACTTCATGTGCTACAGAACATCAAGCTCAGCTTCTTACTCTAACTTGCTTTCATTCTACACAGGTAGCGTGCCAGCATCAGATAAGTTCCTTGGCAAGATGTCTAACACAGTATATGCTTACAAGGGAACAGGCTACTACCAGATCTCTTCTGGTTCATTCAGCGGATCTGTATCAAAGCAGAGCTCTACTTTCTCAATCAGCAAGTCTGACTTCAGGTCAGTTTCACTTTCTGGTTACTCAAGCGGAAAGTACGCTACTAACTACCATAAGGTTCTTAGAAACTCTGATGGAAGCATCAACATGGGCGGTCTCTTCCAGTACAAGTCATCTGGTATCGGATCATCACTTTAATCGGTAATAATTCTTAATACCACTTTAAGGGGTCGGCTGTAAGCGCCGATCCCTTCTTTATTTCATTATTTCAGTCGGAGAAGAATTTTATATTGACTAATAGCACCAAATATTGTAGAATTCATAGTAGAGTGTGTTTATAAAGGAGAAGTGAATAACATGGTAATCAGATTTGACAACGCGGGGATAGATTTGAAGACTTTTGAGTACAATATCTATCGTAATGAACAGAGACTCGAGGGTATCATAGTTGATGACTCGGATAGAACATCGTACTTTTCGGCAAATCCAGGAGATAAGATCGAGATTGTAGGTGTGAGCAAAGCATTTGAAGAGCCTCTCAAGACTCTTACTATGCCGTTTAGGTGGCTTTCTGTTATGCTAAGCGGTGGAGATCACAAGTTTGCTGCATATCCACTCATCGTCAAGATGGAATTTGTTGTGAAGGACCCTGATGAGGCGGTTATACGTATCGAGGATGGGCCGACAGGTGGAAGAGTATTGCGCTGTGAGGGACAGGATGGGTTCTTCTATGACATCAAGTGGGATCAGGAGAGGAATCAGACCTGGATTTTGGCAAGTATCCTTCCGATACAGATAGCTGTGATCCTTGTTGCAGTTCTTTTTATAGGAGTGTTTAGTATATCTGATGGTGCGGGTAAGGGCATTTCGATCTTTATGATTGTATTACTCTTGCTTGCAGATGCACTTTTTGCATATAATCAGATGAAGGCTAAGAAGGAATATGAGGTGTAGCATATAGTTCGGAAACTATGCTTCTTAAGAGGATATGATGAAGAGATGTGTTATAATAGGCGCTGGGCCTATTGAGAATTATGAGATTATGAAGTCCTACCTTGAAGAGGGGGACTTCTTTATCTATTGTGATGGGGGATTAAGGCATCAGGATGGATTAGGAGTTAAGCCTGATCTGATAGTTGCGGATTTTGACTCCTATGAAGAAGGCAGGGATGCTGATTTTGGTGATATAAGAGTTATAAGACTGCCTGTTATGAAGGATGACACTGATTCATATCATGCGGCGAAAGAAGGACTCAGACTTGGGTTTAAGTCTTATCTTCTTCTTGGACTTACCGGAGCGAGACTTGACCATACGCTTGCGAATGTGGGGCTTATATATATGCTTTTTAAGAGTGGCGCTGAGGCTTGTATGGTAAGTGATACGGAGGAAGTGTGCGTTGTTGGTAAAGACAAGACCTATGTGGAGGGTTGTTATCCATTCTTCTCTATCATGCCTGTTTTTGGCGATGTTAGAGGGCTTACTATCAAGGATGCCAAATATGAGGTGGAGGATGCCAGGCTTTCCCTTGACTATCCTTATGCTATAAGCAATGAGCCTCTGAGCAATAAAAGAGCCTCCATATCCATATCGGACGGGGAAGCTCTTCTTGTAAAAGTCAGATCATAATACCTATCTATTGACGCGGGCGTGATGCTCGCGTTTTTCTTTGTACATGAGAAGGTCGGCAGCTTGGATGAATTCCTTAACAGATATGTTAGAGGAAAGCCCCTTGAATCGACGACCGCCTACGCTTAAGCTTAGCTTATACTCTGTCTTGCCAGATGCATTGAATTCGTCAAATGCTTTCTTAATACGTTCTTTCTTCGCATCAAGTGTTGCATCGTCGGCTGCTTTAACTACAACGACGAATTCGTCTCCGCCATAGCGGGAAACCATATCGTCATCTGTTGTGCAGGAATTGAGGATTCTGTATGTGTTGATCAGTGCTTCGTCGCCTACATCGTGACCGAAAGTATCGTTAATTTCCTTGAAAAAGTCAAGATCTATCATGATGATCGCAAGTTCATCGGGTTCTTTTGCCATGCGCTCCTCTATGAGCATATCGAGACTTCTTCTGTTATAAGCGCCTGTTAAGTAGTCTATCTTAAGATCTCTTCCGTTGACGAAGAAAGTGAAAACCATCATGATGATAATCATACCGGCATATTCTGTCGGAAGAGTGGTTATGCTTTGGATAAGTCCGCATATCATACCTATGACCGGGATTATAAGGATTTGAAACCTGTACTTTACGGGAATCAGTTTTCTCTTGGCAATCAGATATATCTGGAAGCTCAAGAATATAAGAAGAAGAAAAACTGCTCTGTGATTGTGGTACGGACCTCTGTGATAGAGATGGTCTTCTGTAGATATGTAGAAGAACCAGTGCTTCTTAAGTACACCCATGGATATGATGACAAGCGTATGGATCATGCATAAGTAACTTAATATCCTGAAGTACCATCTGCTTTTGTTTTCGATGGCGTTAATCCTGTGTCTCATATACATGATTGCATAGAAGTGAAACATCGGGTCGAGGATGAATATCATAGCATATACAAATGCTACGACGTTCTCTGTATTATCGGCTATCGGGATTACGTTACTGGCTATATCAAGGATGAGGAGCAATAGGGCGTGGACTCCCATGCCATAGAAAAGGAGATTGTCATTCCTGTGCCGAGATCTGTAATCGTTGCCCATGACACATATGATCAACAGGATTGCCAGAGAATATATATCTATACTGATCCACGCAGGGATTGTCTGGTTCAGTATCATATGTGTCACCTCCTCTTTAAAAATGTAATTCAAGAAAAACACCTAAAATAATCTGTAATTATTATACCATAAATCATTCGTTTCGTCAAGTGAAAAAGCGTGCAGTGGCAACGCGCTGGGACATGTACGCTTCGCCAAAGTGCCTAAAAAAAACAGTACATTTTGTGCATGTTTCACAAAGTTGTGGAATAAATGTTACAAAAGTTTGAATAACAGCGAAAAATATGCTATTATAAATCTAACTAGGTGAATGGGATAACTATGCCCGAAAGGGTTTAACTCATATCACAAATAAATACAAGGAGGTATATTTTCCATGGCTAAAAATTGGAAAAGAGCTTTAGCTCTGTTTCTCGTGGCTGTTATGGTAGTTACGCTTTTCCCTAACAACCTCTTCGGAAACAAGGCTAAGAAGGTCAAGGCTGCTGACGGTGAAGCAAAGAC